>NZ_MKAH01000020.1:0-526 GCF_001764255.1 Campylobacter sp. BCW_4341
TATGGGCTTGTGAGAATTTACTTGATAAAGATTTAAATAAACCTTTTGAAAAATTAGAACCTTTAAGTTTAAATAAACAAAATGAGTTTTTACTTAAGGCTTATTATAAAGTTTATCAAAGTATTAAACATTGTAGAGATTTTAGTAAAATACTCAGCAATGATTTTGAAAATATACAAAGTATATATTTGAGTTTAAATGAAAAAGAAGAGGATATCAATTTAGCTATTGAAAAAATAGATAAATTTAAAAATAAACTTGAAGATATAAAACAAATGCAAGATTTGTATGATATCTTGCAATCTTTATTCATACAATTTGAACTTAATCTTGCTAGAATTTATGTTTTAAATCCTAAAACCAAAGAAGATGCTTTTAATAAAAATATTCTTTGGATAAAAGAACATTTAGAATTTATGGAATTAGTTTATGGACATATCAAAGCACAAGAAAGTGCCTTGATAAAAAATATACTTCCTTTAGAAGAAAAACTTAAAGAAAGAAAATTAGATAAATGGATGGAAAG
>NZ_MKAH01000021.1:0-1145 GCF_001764255.1 Campylobacter sp. BCW_4341
GATTCTTGTGATGATGTAGAACTAGGCATTAAAAGAACCAGTAAGCTTGAATATCGCATCAGTTATGATGATGAAAAAGATCTCAAAGCTATAGTTTTTGTCATAGGAGGTTATGGAGCTAATGCAAATATATATTTTTTAGATTCTTATAGAAATTATATTGCTAAAAATTTTGATGTAGTGACAATAAATGTTTTTTATCATTGTTTTTGTCAAAGACGTTCAGATGTTTTAAAATACGATGCAAGTGCAAAATTTTTAGAAGAAGATCTGGAAAATTTTTCTAAAGTATTGAATGATTTTAACATTGATGGTAGAAATTTAAATTCTAATAATGCTTTAGAATATTATCATCATTTAGATCATTGTATTGCTACTTTAAAATCACAAGGAAAACTAGTACAAAATTATCAAGCGAAATTTACTTCAACTTTTATCCCGCCTAATGGAGATTATCAAAATTTTGGCATTATGGCAGCTATTGATCATATCAATGCTTTAAAAGATTTAGTTAAACGCTTTCCAAAATTTGCAGATTTACCAAAAATTTATGGGGGGGGGTCTTATGGAGGATACCTATCTTTACTCATAGCAAAGATAGCTCCTTGGTATGTGGATGGCGTGATTGATAATTCGGGTTCGGCTTTGCCACCTTTAAATTATATTTTAGGAAGAGAAATGGAGGACGGTTGTGATTATGTTTTAAATAGTTCGCATATTTTAATAGAATGTTTTGTAAAAACCCATTGGACACGTAAAGAAAATTCACCTTATTTTTTTAATAATGAAAATTATTTTATTAGAACATTGTTAAATAAGGATCATTTGATTTTGCAAAGTCAAAAAAATAAAAATATTATTTATGTGAGTTATCATAGCGATAAAGATCCTCTAACGCCTGCCAATTTTAAAGAACAAACCATGCAAATATTAAAAATTTTAGGTTACGATGTAAGCTTAAATTTGATAGATGAAAATAAAATTGATGGAAAATTTATTAAAAATTTAGATCATGGTTGTGGTATACCTGATAAAGCCTTATTTAGAAAAGAACTTCCTTTAATGCTTGAAAAATTACAAGGAAGAAAATCTTTCATGCAAGAAAATTCCATCTCTTATCCTTGTGGAAATAAAGTGTTTACTTT
>NZ_MKAH01000022.1:0-45896 GCF_001764255.1 Campylobacter sp. BCW_4341
TTTAAGTTTAATTGGTTATACTTTCATTTCCTTTTTTGAAAAAAGGACTTAAAATCTTTTAAATTATAAAGTTTCACTAACTGAGTAGATTTTATAAATTAACTTTATTTTAGATTTTTTAAGTTTTTAAATTATTTGAGTTTTTAACTTTCTTAATTTTTTAATTTAAAACTAAAAAGCTTTTTTATAAATCTTGTTTTTAATTTAAAAACTTTTCTTTTAAAAATGATTTTTTGTTTTGTTCTTTTAAATTAGTATTGTTATTCAAATCTTATTAGTCAATCTTTGAAATCTAAATAAGTGATCGATTGAGCCAGAAAGATTTAGGCATAAGCAATTATGTAAAATCTATTCAATCTAATTTAAAAAGATTAAAAGCTTTTCTTTTAATCTTTTATAACTTTTTCTTTGAAGAAAAAGATTAAACTATCTATAAAAGTAATAAGGTTTATCTCTTTAATGCAATCTAAGTAGTTTATCTATATTAGGTTGGCGGGGTAGGCCTTTAGCTTGCTTCTTAGTCAAGGCTTTGCCTTGATGCTAAAGAAGGTTTATTATGGAGAGTTTGATCCTGGCTCAGAGTGAACGCTGGCGGCGTGCCTAATACATGCAAGTCGAACGATGAAGCTTCTAGCTTGCTAGAAGTGGATTAGTGGCGCACGGGTGAGTAAGGTATAGTTAATCTGCCCTACACAAGAGGACAACAGTTGGAAACGACTGCTAATACTCTATACTCCTGCTTAACACAAGTTGAGTAGGGAAAGTTTTTCGGTGTAGGATGAGACTATATAGTATCAGCTAGTTGGTAAGGTAATGGCTTACCAAGGCTATGACGCTTAACTGGTCTGAGAGGATGATCAGTCACACTGGAACTGAGACACGGTCCAGACTCCTACGGGAGGCAGCAGTAGGGAATATTGCGCAATGGGGGAAACCCTGACGCAGCAACGCCGCGTGGAGGATGACACTTTTCGGAGCGTAAACTCCTTTTCTTAGGGAAGAATTCTGACGGTACCTAAGGAATAAGCACCGGCTAACTCCGTGCCAGCAGCCGCGGTAATACGGAGGGTGCAAGCGTTACTCGGAATCACTGGGCGTAAAGGGCGCGTAGGCGGATTATCAAGTCTCTTGTGAAATCTAATGGCTTAACCATTAAACTGCTTGGGAAACTGATAGTCTAGAGTGAGGGAGAGGCAGATGGAATTGGTGGTGTAGGGGTAAAATCCGTAGATATCACCAAGAATACCCATTGCGAAGGCGATCTGCTGGAACTCAACTGACGCTAAGGCGCGAAAGCGTGGGGAGCAAACAGGATTAGATACCCTGGTAGTCCACGCCCTAAACGATGTACACTAGTTGTTGGGATGCTAGTCATCTCAGTAATGCAGCTAACGCATTAAGTGTACCGCCTGGGGAGTACGGTCGCAAGATTAAAACTCAAAGGAATAGACGGGGACCCGCACAAGCGGTGGAGCATGTGGTTTAATTCGAAGATACGCGAAGAACCTTACCTGGGCTTGATATCCTAAGAACCTTATAGAGATATGAGGGTGCTAGCTTGCTAGAACTTAGAGACAGGTGCTGCACGGCTGTCGTCAGCTCGTGTCGTGAGATGTTGGGTTAAGTCCCGCAACGAGCGCAACCCACGTATTTAGTTGCTAACGGTTCGGCCGAGCACTCTAAATAGACTGCCTTCGTAAGGAGGAGGAAGGTGTGGACGACGTCAAGTCATCATGGCCCTTATGCCCAGGGCGACACACGTGCTACAATGGCATATACAATGAGACGCAATACCGCGAGGTGGAGCAAATCTATAAAATATGTCCCAGTTCGGATTGTTCTCTGCAACTCGAGAGCATGAAGCCGGAATCGCTAGTAATCGTAGATCAGCCATGCTACGGTGAATACGTTCCCGGGTCTTGTACTCACCGCCCGTCACACCATGGGAGTTGATTTCACTCGAAGCCGGAATACTAAACTAGTTACCGTCCACAGTGGAATCAGCGACTGGGGTGAAGTCGTAACAAGGTAACCGTAGGAGAACCTGCGGTTGGATCACCTCCTTTCTAGAGTACAAAGTAATAAGTCTCACAACTATTACTTCAAATATATAAACTCAATTGATTCTTGTTTAGATTTCAAAGATTGATTAAAGCTAATTGTTTATGGGGAATTAGCTCAGCTGGGAGAGCGCCTGCTTTGCACGCAGGAGGTCAGCGGTTCGATCCCGCTATTCTCCACCATTTATTAAGGGCCTATAGCTCAGCTGGTTAGAGTGCACCCCTGATAAGGGTGAGGTCACAAGTTCAAGTCTTGTTAGGCCCACCATAAAAAAGATTTGAATAAAAAAGCTTTAAAATCTAAAGCAAGTATATAAAGTAGATTAAATATAAAATATAAACTCTATACTTAGATTTATTTTTTTATCTTTAACTATAAAAGAATATACTTTATATAGATATAAGTAGCATATACATTATGTATTTATATTTATAATGATTATATTAATATATATACTTCCTTTAGGTTTTAAACCTAAATGTTCTTTTTAATTATCATTGTTAAGAGTCACAAGCAAGTTTTAATAAAAACAATTTTACAGGACTTGTTAAAGGATAAAACCTATTTATCTTTTCTTTGGTTTAACTTATATCTTTTAATTATCTTTATCTTTAAAATAAAGAGAATATTAGATTTAAGATTTATAAATTAAAGACAAGTTTCAAACTCACAGCTTAGTTGAGACTAAATCATTTAGTTCTATATTAAGGTTTGAATGCTTTCCGTCTTAAGATAAAGAAGTCTTATCATAAAAACTTTAACAAGGAAGTGATGCGTTTTAGAATCAATAAAAAAGGTAGAAGTTAGGTTATATCTAACTTTTATGCAAATTGTTTTTTTAGTGATTAAGAATTGAAGCTTTATCTACATTAATTTTTTAATGAATGTTTAGTTTATTTCGTTTTAAGCCTAATATCTTTTAGGTTGGCGGGGTAGGCCTTTAGCTTTGGTTCTTTAAGATGAGCTTTGCTCATCTGCTAAAAGAACATCAAAAGGTAAGCTACTAAGAGCGAATGGTGGATGCCTTGACTGGTAAAGGCGATGAAGGACGTACTAGACTGCGATAAGCTACGGGGAGCTGTCAAGAAGCTTTGATCCGTAGATTTCCGAATGGGGCAACCCAATGTATAGAGATATACATTACCTATATAGGAGCGAACGAGGGGAATTGAAACATCTTAGTACCCTCAGGAAAAGAAATCAATAGAGATTGCGTCAGTAGCGGCGAGCGAAAGCGCAAGAGGGCAAACCCAGTGCTTGCACTGGGGGTTGTAGGACTGCAATGTGCAAGAGCTGAGTTTAGCAGAACATTCTGGAAAGTATAGCCATAGAGGGTGATAGTCCCGTATGCGAAAAACAAAGCTTAGCTAGCAGTATCCTGAGTAGGGCGGGACACGAGGAATCCTGTCTGAATCCGGGTCGACCACGATCCAACCCTAAATACTAATACCAGATCGATAGTGCACAAGTACCGTGAGGGAAAGGTGAAAAGAACTGAGGTGATCAGAGTGAAATAGAACCTGAAACCATTTGCTTACAATCATTCAGAGCACTATGTAGCAATACAGTGTGATGGACTGCCTTTTGCATAATGAGCCTGCGAGTTGTGGTGTCTGGCAAGGTTAAGCAAACGCGAAGCCGTAGCGAAAGCGAGTCTGAATAGGGCGCTTAGTCAGATGCTGCAGACCCGAAACGAAGTGATCTATCCATGAGCAAGTTGAAGCTAGTGTAAGAACTAGTGGAGGACTGAACCCATAGGCGTTGAAAAGCCCCGGGATGACTTGTGGATAGGGGTGAAAGGCCAATCAAACTTCGTGATAGCTGGTTCTCTCCGAAATATATTTAGGTATAGCGTTGTGTCGTAATATAAGGGGGTAGAGCACTGAATGGGCTAGGGCATACACCAATGTACCAAACCCTATCAAACTCCGAATACCTTATATGTAATCACAGCAGTCAGGCGGCGAGTGATAAAATCCGTCGTCAAGAGGGAAACAACCCAGACTACCAGCTAAGGTCCCTAAATCTTACTTAAGTGGAAAACGATGTGAAGTTACTTAAACAACCAGGAGGTTGGCTTAGAAGCAGCCATCCTTTAAAGAAAGCGTAATAGCTCACTGGTCTAGTGATTTTGCGCGGAAAATATAACGGGGCTAAAGTAAGTACCGAAGCTGTAGACTTGCACACAACTTAGATTATTTAAGTTTAGAATATAAAAAACTAAGTTATATGTTTTAAGTTATATTTTTACTGATTTTTATAGAGTAAAGATAGAAATAAAACTTAGTAAAATCAGTAAAAATATTCTTGGTTTAAAGTTTAAGTAGTTTAAGTTGTGTGCAAGTGGTAGGAGAGCGTTCTACTTGCGTCGAAGGTATACCGGTAAGGAGTGCTGGAGCGAATAGAAGTGAGCATGCAGGCATGAGTAGCGATAATTAATGTGAGAATCATTAACGCCGTAAACCCAAGGTTTCCTACGCGATGCTCGTCATCGTAGGGTTAGTCGGGTCCTAAGTCGAGTCCGAAAGGGGTAGACGATGGCAAATTGGTTAATATTCCAATACCAACATTAGTGTGCGATGGAAGGACGCTTAGGGCTAAGGGGGCTAGCGGATGGAAGTGCTAGTCTAAGGTCGTAGGAGCTTATATAGGCAAATCCGTATAAGAACACTCCGAGAACTGAAAGGCTTTTTGAAGTCTTCGGATGGATAGAAGAACCCCTGATGCCGTCGAGCCAAGAAAAGTTTCTAAGTTTAGCTAATGTTGCCCGTACCGTAAACCGACACAGGTGGGTGGGATGAGTATTCTAAGGCGCGTGGAAGAACTCTCTTTAAGGAACTCTGCAAAATAGCACCGTATCTTCGGTATAAGGTGTGGTTAGCTTCGTACTAGGATTTACTCCGAAAGCGAAGAAACTTACAACAAAGAGTCCCTCCCGACTGTTTACCAAAAACACAGCACTCTGCTAACTCGTAAGAGGATGTATAGGGTGTGACGCCTGCCCGGTGCTCGAAGGTTAATTGATGGGGTTAGCATTAGCGAAGCTCTTGATCGAAGCCCGAGTAAACGGCGGCCGTAACTATAACGGTCCTAAGGTAGCGAAATTCCTTGTCGGTTAAATACCGACCTGCATGAATGGCGTAACGAGATGGGAGCTGTCTCAAAGAGGGATCCAGTGAAATTGTAGTGGAGGTGAAAATTCCTCCTACCCGCGGCAAGACGGAAAGACCCCGTGGACCTTTACTACAGCTTGACACTGCTACTTGGATAAGAATGTGCAGGATAGGTGGGAGGCTTTGAGTATATGACGCCAGTTGTATATGAGCCGTTGTTGAGATACCACTCTTTCTTATTTGGGTAGCTAACCAGCTTGAGTTATCCTCAAGTGGGACAATGTCTGGTGGGTAGTTTGACTGGGGCGGTCGCCTCCCAAATAATAACGGAGGCTTACAAAGGTTGGCTCAGAACGGTTGGAAATCGTTCGTAGAGTATAAAGGTATAAGCCAGCTTAACTGCAAGACATACAAGTCAAGCAGAGACGAAAGTCGGTCTTAGTGATCCGGTGGTTCTGTGTGGAAGGGCCATCGCTCAAAGGATAAAAGGTACCCCGGGGATAACAGGCTGATCTCCCCCAAGAGCTCACATCGACGGGGAGGTTTGGCACCTCGATGTCGGCTCATCGCATCCTGGGGCTGGAGCAGGTCCCAAGGGTATGGCTGTTCGCCATTTAAAGCGGTACGCGAGCTGGGTTCAGAACGTCGTGAGACAGTTCGGTCCCTATCTGCCGTGGGCGTAAGAAGATTGAAGAGATTTGACCCTAGTACGAGAGGACCGGGTTGAACAAACCACTGGTGTAGCTGTTGTTCTGCCAAGAGCATCGCAGCGTAGCTAAGTTTGGAAAGGATAAACGCTGAAAGCATCTAAGCGTGAAGCCAACTCTAAGATGAATCTTCTCTAAGCTCTCTAGAAGACTACTAGTTTGATAGGCTGGGTGTGTAATGGATGAAAGTCCTTTAGCTGACCAGTACTAATAGAGCGTTTGGCTTATCTTTAATAAAGCATCACTTCCTTGTTAAGGTTTTTAATAAGACTTTGAATATAGATAATATTTAGAGTTTAATAGAAATCTTTCAAGTAAAGTTTATATTAGAACTTGCTCTTAACATTGTTTTTTAAGTATTCTATATAAAAACTTATTAAAGATAAAAGATAAGTAAAGAAGAAAGAGAATAAAGAAAAAAATAAAGAAATAAAAGATTAAGCTTTATTTATAAATTAAATCTTTCAAAGAATATTTAAATAACAATGTCCGTGATTATACAGATGTGGAAACGCCTTGCTCCATCCCGAACCAAGAAGCTAAGCACATCGTGGGTGATGATACTACGCCTTACTGGCAGGGGGAAAGTAGCTCATTGCGGACTTGTTAAATGTCTTCATTACTTACTTTATATATAAATCCTATGTTTATTTTTATTGTTGTTTTAGATGACACTTAGAATAGTGTTTAAAAAAAGTTTGTTGCTAGTTAGGGGTTTTAGAGAGAATAGGGTGTTTTTAGGGGTTTGGAAGGTAATAGAGGATAAAATTTAAAATTTTCTAAGTTAAAATTACGTAAAATATATTAGCAATATTTTTGAAAAGATGTCGAAAATTTGAAGGCATCAAAATGGATTTTATAAAATTTCTTAATCATTTTCAACCCATATCTAAATCTTCTCAGCAAGCTAGTGTATATAAATCTTTTAAGTTGAATTTAAAACCAAAGATTCTTAATGAAAAAGACGAAAATTCCTCTTCATTTCAAGATCAAAAAACAGATGTAGCTCAAACTATGCTTCAAAGATTAGAAGATGAAAAAGTTTTCAATCAAAAGGTAAGTGATAAAGTGAAAAAAGCTGAAAGAGGTATGACTACTATATATTTTAGAGATCCTATTACAAATAAACTCGTTCGTAGTGCTTTAAGTTCAACAGCCATCAATAAAATGGGGATTGAATTTGACAAAGAAGATATGACTAAAAGACTTGATGGATCATATATATTAAGTGGAAAAGCTGAAAATTTCGTGGCTGGATGGTATGCTGATATAGCATATACTAGAGCTTATGTGGCTAGCGATAGAAATAATGATGGATATTTAGAAGATTATGAACTTGAAGATACGAAAAGTGGTTTTGTAGCACAGGAAACAAATTTAGGACTTTTTGTGCAATCTTATACACAATTAAATGGTAGCGTGGATACTCTATTTGGTTTTGAAAAAGATTTTAGAGAAATGCGTCCAGATGATACTAAAGATACAGATTATGCTGGTAGAACTATAGGTTTAGAGCTTGATAAAATGATAAGAAAAGATGGAGATTTTAATGGAGAGCTTAGTTTTAGTGAAACTGGCATGCAAGCAGTAAAAACCAAAGCTCCAAATTCTGGATGGACTGAAAGCGTAGGTATATTAACTTTAACTAAATTTGATCAAACTAATACAATAGAAATTAAAGATATCTTGGATAAATTAGGTAAAGGTGTAAAATATGATGATTTAAGTGAAGATGAAAAATCTTTACTTAAAATGCAATTATCTGATAAAATTTTTGATGAAGTTGAAGATAAAGAAACTGGGAGTAAAAAACTTGTTTTTAATCCGAATAAATTTAAAATTTTCTATGAAGGTTTTGTGGATTTATTCAAACAAAGAAGTGCAAAAATGCTAGGTTTAAAACCTGAAGATGCAACTAAACTTAATTATGACAATCTTGGTGAAATTGTCAACGAAATGAAGCAAACTTATTTTGATACAAATTCTACAAGTTATGGAAAAATATCTGATTTGATTAAAATTTGGGCTTAGTTTTTATAATTATCTTATAAAGTGTATTGTTATTTTTATTTTGATATATTGTATTCTTATAAAAAAGTAACTAATAAAAGTTTAGTCATATAGACTAAATAAAATTAAGTATATTTTTTTATATTTATACTTGACAAAATAACACTCAATGTTGTATAATACTTCTAGCAATCAAAAAATAGAGTGCTAAAAATTTAAGGAAAGAGCTATGAAAAGCCGAGATAAAAAGGATTTGATTTTAGATTCCATCATCCAAACTTATCTTTTAGATAATGTTCCTATTGGTTCAAATGAATTGAATTTAAATCTTTGTATTCCTGCTTCAACTATACGCGTTTATCTTAAAAGGCTTAGCGACGAGGGGTTGATCACTCAGCTTCATATAAGTAGTGGTAGAATTCCTACTATTTTGACAATGCAAAATTATTGGCAAAGTTTTTGGAAAAAAGAACAAGATCAAGATATCAATATCAAAAGTGAGAATTTTTTAAAAGAGTTGAGCAAAGAATTTGAAATTTATTGTCTTGTTTATGGTGGTAGAAGCTTAGTACTTAAAGAAGTGCTTGATCTAAATGCTAAGTTTATAGTGCTTGATTTTAAAGAAGAAGAGCTCGTTTTAAAATATGAAAAAGAAGCATGGAATTTTTTACAAAGTCTTATAGGATTAGATCTTTTTAGTATAGAAAGAATAGCTTTGAGAGTTCATTTTATGGATCTTGTAGAAAAAATAGCTAGCTTAAGACAAAATTTGATTTGCTATAGAAGTAATGAAGAAAGAGCTTATCAAATTTATCAAAATGATGAATTTGTTAAGCTCTTAGATTGTGGAGTTCATCGTTATTTTAAAGAAAGTCTTGAATTTGAACCTTTATTTAAAGAAGGTTTTATGGGGCTTAAGGTGGATGCGCAGTTTTTGGGCGAAGATGTAAATATTATCTTAGCAGGTAGTGTTTATACGGATTATAAAAAAATATTACAATACATAAAGGAGGC
This sequence comes from Campylobacter sp. BCW_4341, assembly GCF_001764255.1. Classification (NCBI taxonomy): domain Bacteria; kingdom Pseudomonadati; phylum Campylobacterota; class Epsilonproteobacteria; order Campylobacterales; family Campylobacteraceae; genus Campylobacter; species Campylobacter sp. BCW_4341. The sequence continues at coordinate 8,906 of NZ_MKAH01000022.1, forward strand.
AGCGTGAGCGAGCAAAAGCAAGAATTTGAAAACGAAAACGCAGAAAATTCTGAACATTTGCAAGATGAGAATTTGCAAAATATCGAAGATGTTGAGCAAAACAAATTGCAAAAAGACTATGATGAATTAAAAGACAAATATATGCGTGCAAACGCTGAATTTGAAAATATTAAAAAAAGAATGGAAAAAGAAAAGCTAAGCGCTATGGCTTATGCAAATGAAAGTTTTGCAAAGGATTTGCTTGATGTTTTAGATGCTTTAGAAGCAGCTATCAATGTCGAATGCCATGATGAAATTAGCTTAAAAATCAAAGAAGGAGTGCAAAACACTTTAGATTTGTTTCTTAAAAAACTTGAAAAGCATGGAGTGGCTCTTATTAAAGAAGAAAAAGAGTTCGATCCAAATTTACATGAGGCAATGTTTCATGTAGATAGTGAAAATCATCAAAGTGGTGAAGTGGTTACCGTGCTTCAAAAAGGCTATAAAATAGCCGATCGCGTAATCCGCCCAACTAAAGTTAGTGTAGCAAAATAAATTTTAATAAAAAGGATAAAAAATGAGTAAAGTTATAGGTATAGATTTAGGAACAACCAATTCTTGTGTTGCTGTGTATGAACGCGGTGAGAGTAAAGTAATCCCAAACAAAGAAGGTAAAAATACAACTCCTTCTGTGGTAGCTTTTACAGATAAAGGCGAGGTTTTAGTAGGAGATAGTGCAAAACGCCAAGCGGTGACTAACCCTGAAAAAACTATTTATTCTATTAAAAGAATTATGGGTTTGATGATCAATGAAGACGCGGCTAAAGAAGCTAAAAACAGACTTCCTTATCATATCACTGAAAGAAATGGCGCTTGTGCGATTGAGATCGCAGGTAAAATTTATACTCCGCAAGAAATTTCAGCAAAAGTTTTAATGAAACTAAAAGAAGATGCTGAAGCTTTCTTGGGCGAGAGTGTTGTAGATGCGGTTATTACCGTGCCTGCATATTTTAACGATGCGCAAAGAAAAGCGACAAAAGAAGCAGGAACGATAGCAGGACTTAATGTATTAAGAATTATCAATGAGCCTACTTCAGCAGCTCTAGCTTATGGACTTGATAAAAAAGATAGTGAAAAAATCGTGGTTTATGATCTAGGTGGGGGAACTTTTGACGTTACTGTGCTTGAAACTGGAGATAATGTGGTAGAAGTTTTAGCAACAGGTGGTAATGCTTTCTTAGGAGGCGATGATTTTGATAATAAACTTATTGATTTTCTAGCTAATGAATTTAAAGATGAAACAGGCATAGATCTTAAAAATGATGTTATGGCTTTACAACGCTTGAAAGAAGCAGCAGAAAACGCTAAAAAAGAATTAAGTTCAGCTAATGAAACTGAAATTAATTTACCATTTATCACAGCAGATGCAAGTGGGCCAAAACATTTGGTTAAAAAACTCACTAGAGCTAAATTTGAAGGTATGATTGATTCTTTAGTGGCTGAAACCATCACTAAAATCAATGAAGTAGTAAGTGACGCAGGTCTTAAAAAAGATGAGATCAAAGAAATCGTTATGGTAGGAGGCTCTACTCGTGTTCCTTTAGTGCAAGAAGAAGTGAAAAAAGCCTTTAATAAAGATCTTAACAAGTCTGTAAATCCTGATGAAGTTGTGGCTATTGGTGCGGCGATTCAAGGTGCGGTTATAAAAGGCGATGTTAAAGATGTGCTTTTACTTGATGTTACTCCGCTCTCTTTGGGTATAGAAACTCTGGGCGGGGTAATGACTAAGATTATCGAAAAAGGTACAACTATCCCAACTAAAAAAGAGCAAGTTTTCTCAACCGCTGAGGATAATCAAAGTGCTGTAACTATCAATGTTTTACAAGGGGAAAGAGAATTTAGCCGTGATAATAAATCTTTAGGAAATTTTAATCTTGAAGGAATTCCACCAGCACCACGTGGTATGCCACAAATCGAAGTTACTTTTGATATCGATGCAAATGGTATTTTAACTGTTAGCGCAAAAGATAAAGCAACAGGTAAGGCCCAAGAGATCAAAATCACAGGCTCAAGCGGACTTAGCGAAGAAGAAATTAACAACATGGTAAAAGATGCTGAACTTCACAAAGAAGAAGATAAAAAACGCAAAGAAGCTGTAGATGCTAGAAATGCAGCTGATAGCTTGGCTCATCAAGTAGAAAAATCTTTAAGTGAGTTGGGTGAAAAAGTTGCTGCTACTGATAAAGAAAATATCCAAAAAGCTCTTGATGATTTGCGTGAGACTTTGAAAAATCAAAATGCAAGCAAAGAAGAGATTGAAAGCAAAATGAAAGCTTTAAGTGAAGTTTCTCATAAATTAGCTGAAAACATGTATAAAAAAGATGAGCCAAATGCAGCGAACGATAAAAAGAAAAAAGATGACGATGTAATCGACGCTGAAGTTGAGTAATCTTTCAAAATCTTCATTCAAGCCTTTTTAAAAGGCTTGAAAATTTTTTAAAAATTTTTAGGAAATGACAAAATCTTTAAAATATAATCCTTTTATTAGCTTACTACCTAATTTTTCATTGATTTTTTTAAGCAATTCTCTTTGAAGTTCTAATTTAAAATCAGATAATTCATTTTCTTGTATTTCTTTTGCTAGAATGGTTTGAATAATGATATCTCTAATAACAGGCAAAATTCTTGTAAAATTTTCTGAAGAAATCTTACCTGTTAATTCCAAATCAATAGCACAATGTATATATTTTTGTCTGCCAGATTGTGATAGGTTAAGAGTAAAAGGTTCTAGGGAATAAAAATAGTTTGTATGAAAGCTATACGAAGAATTTTCTTGTCTTATATTTTTAGAAGATTTATTAAGTAAAAAGTAGGTGATAAAAACAATGCAAGATAAAATACATATAAATAAAAAAATAATCAATACTTCCAGTGGTTTTAGTATTTTTTTCTTGGTGTTTTTTTCTTTTGAAATAAAATTGAAATTATGTGGATTATTTTTAAAATTAACAATATTTTGTTTGAGCTTTGGCAAATCATAGCGAATAAGGTTTGTTACGATATTTAAATCCATAGCTTGACTATTATGAGCCGCAATATTTCTACTTTTTGAGAGTCTTTTCATATCTTCTTCGCGAAAAATTACCATAACTTCAGTATCTTCGCTATCTTGAATATTTTTTATTGTTTCTTTAATATTGATTAGGGACATGAAAATAGCTTTTTGTTTGGTTTCATTTTTTAAAGCTTGCACAAGTTCGCCTTTAGTTTGTTCAAATATAAAATCAATTTCTTGAATTATTTTGTCTAATTTATATAAATTCTCTTTTTGCATCATTTTACCTAGTATTTAATTTACTTATTTTAACACAAGCAAACTAAAAACTTAGCAATAAAATAAAATTAGTCTAAAAACTTTTTAGATATAATCTTGATAAACATAAAAGGAAAAATTTGAATTTATCATTTAAAACCTTTGATATTTCAAATAATGAAAGATTAAAAGCTAAAAAAATACAGGGTAAAAAATATGAAATTTTTCTTAATGAAAATGAGCAAAGTCTTATAACTCCTAAAGTGTCTTTTAAAGAAATTTTGAGGTATTATTATCTTTATCCAAAAAATGCCATTCCTTCTTTTAAATTACCTTTTTTCAAGCCTGATTTGAGTGGTTTTAGCACCCCGCATATTACTTGGCTTGGACATTCTTCGCTTTTTATAAGTTTTAAAGAATATAAAATTTTGATTGATCCTGTTTTTAACACTCATGCTTCGCCTATTTCTTTTATCAATAAGGCTTTTAAAAATGCTCCTGTTTATAATGTAAATGATTTTAATGAAATTTTTGCTGTGATTATCACGCATTCGCATTTTGATCATTTAGATGCTAAGAGTGTAAAAGCTTTAAAAGATAAGGCTAAATTTTTTATTACACCTTTAAAAGTGGGAAATTATCTAAAAAGCTATGGGGTGAGTGAGAAAAAAATCATAGAGCTTGATTGGTGGAGTGGAATAGAATTTGATGATTTAAAAATCATTGCAACACCTGCACAGCACAGTTCAAGTAGAGGAGATGGTAAAAACAAAACCCTTTGGGCTTCTTTTGTGATGGAATTTTTAAGTGTAGATAAGAGAGTGTTTTTTAGTGCAGATGGAGGATATTTTACACATTTTAAAAAATAGGTGAATATTTTGGAAGTTTTGATCTAGCTTGTCTTGAAAGCGGACAGTTTAATATCGCTTGGCCATATTCACACTCTTTTCCTGGTCAAATTTTAAAAGAAGCGAAAGATCTTAATGCAAAGGCTGTCATGCCTATACATTGGGGGAGATTTTTAGCGGGAACTCATGCATGGAATGAGGTAGTAAAATTTTTTTTATGAAAATTTAGATTTACCCCTTATCACACCAAAAATGGGTGAGGCTTATGAAATAGGGGCTAAATTTAAATAGGATTTTTGGTGGAAAGAAGGATAAATTAACACAAGTTTATAATCTATATTTTGGTTTTTGCTATAGTTTTATAAAACTAAAAAAGGAGATTTTGTGAAAATCATTCAATGGAATAGGGCGGAATTTAGCCCAAAAGAAGTAAAAATCAATGTTTTAATTGACAATGAAAAAGGTAAAGAAATTCAAATTTTATTAGCTAAAGATAGTGTTATGAAAGAGCATAAAGCTCCTTTTGCTATACATATTCAAGTTTTAAGCGGTAAAATTTGGTTTGAAGTGGAAAAGGAAAAATTTGAATTAAATGCTTTAGATATGATAAGCCTAGAGGCAAATATAGCGCATTCTTTAGGTGGATTAGAAAATTCTATAATAAGATTGAGTTTAAATAAATCAGATAGTATTCAAAGAGTAAATGCTGTGCTTAAAAAGCCTTAAAGTAATTTTAAGGCTTTAGGGCTTAATAAGAAGCAATGAAATTTGCTATTCTTTCTAAACCTTTTTTGATAAGCTCATCGCTTGTGGCATAAGAAAGCCTAAAATATCCATCCATTCCAAAACCTATACCTGGAACAACGGCAACTTTTTCTTGTTCAAGCAATTTTTGGCAAAATTTCATAGAATCTTTTTCTATTTTTTGTATATTTACAAAAAGATAAAAAGCACCTTCTGGTTTATAAACGCTGATATTTGGGATTTGTTTAAGCATATCTAAGGCTAAGTTACGGCGTTTTTCAAAGGCTTGAAGCATTTTTTCTATATCTTTATCACATTCTCCATTTAAAGCAGGAATGGCTGCATGTTGAGTAATGGAGCAAATATTTGAAGTGCTTTGTCCTTGAAGTCTTTTAACGGCTGAAATTAGGGCTTTATTTTTGCTTGCCATATAGCCAAAACGCCATCCTGGCATAGCTCCACATTTGCTAAGTCCGTTAATGGTCACGGTGCGTTTTAAAGCATCTTCGCTTACACTTGCAAAAGCTACAAAATCAAAACCATCATAGCGAAGTTTTTCATACATTTCATCACTTAAAACAGTAATTTGCGTTCCTTCTAGAATTTTAGCAATTTGAGTTAATTCTTCTTTAGAATAAATCGATCCCACAGGATTTGAAGGAGAATTTAGCATCAAAACTTTGGTTTTAGCTGTGATAGCTTTTTTTAATTGTTCAGCGGTAATTTTAAAGCCATTTTCTTCTAAGCCTTCTATAAATACAGGTTTTCCACCTGCAAATTTTACCATTTCAGGATAGCTTACCCAGTAAGGACTAGGGATAATCACTTCATCATCTTTTTCTACTAAACATTCTATACATTCAAAAAGAGAGTGTTTTGCACCTACATTGGTGATGATTTCATTTGTTTCGTAATCAAGATTATTATCTTTTTTAAATTTGATTTGAATAGCTTTTAATACTTCAGGAATTCCCGCAACAGCAGTGTATTTTCCACATCCTTTTTCAATAGCACTTATAGCGGCATTTTTGATGGTTTGCGGTGTGTCAAAATCAGGTTCGCCTGCTGAAAAACTAATGATATCCTCGCCTTTAGCTTTAAGTTCATTGGCAAGTGCGGTGATAGCTAAAGTGATAGATTCTTCTAAAACTTGAGATCTTTTTGTAAGCATTTTTCAATCCTTAATAATTTTTGTTTAATTTTAGCAGAAAATTGCATTTTTGTAATAAATTTAATTTAAAAATGAGTTATAAAATTCAATAAATGTGAAAATTTGTATTAATTTTTAGGAAAAATTAATACGCATAATAATACATATAATTTTATGTATTATAAAAATTATTATTTTTGTGATTCAGGTCGTTTTAATATAAGATTTTCAAGTTCTAAAATTTTATTTTCTAGCTTTTCTAATTTATCATCGCAATTTGCATCTATGGCTCTAATGTTTTTATTTTTACGCTCTTCGATAATATAAGCAGGAATTCCAACGGCAGTTAAATTTGCACCTACATCTTTAACCACTACAGCATTTGAGCCTATTTTGGCATTTTCTCCTATGGTGATATTGCCAAGTATTTTTGCGCCTGAACCTATGATTACTCCTTTTTTTATGGTTGGATGACGTTTAGTGCCTTTTTCAAGACTTGTTCCGCCTAAAGTAACGCCTTGATAAATCAAAACATCATCTTCTATGATTGCTGTTTGGCCTATAACCACTCCATTGGCATGATCTATAAAAACACGCCTTCCAAGTTCTGCACCAGGGTGCAAATCTACTCCAGTTAGAAATTGTGAAATTCCGCTAATCATCCTAGCAATGCGTTTAAAATTTCTTATGTAAAAAAAATGTGCAAAGCGGTAATTTACTACAGCCCATACTCCAGGGTAATTAAAAAAAAGTTCTATACAAGAATTAAAAGCTGGATCTTGTGCCTTTGGTTGAGAAAAATCTTCTTTTATAATACCCCAAAAATTCATCTAAACTCCTATGCTTTTTAAATAACCATTATCATTTAAGAAAAGATAAAGTTCACCTAAAATATGCTTTTTTTGCTTGTCGTTGACAAGCTTAGAATTACTTATGCGTTCATTAAGTATATCCATGATAGCGTGTATATCATAGTCTAAATCTTCTAAGGCATCAAGTATGGATTGTGCTTCTATAATCCCCTCAACTTCATAGCCTTTTTCATTGATACTTATAATAGCTTCAGTAGGATGAGTAAAAAGATTGTGTTTCATTCCAAGTACTTCTTGATAGGCACCTACAAGGAAAAACCCTAGAAAATAATTTTCTTTTTCTACATCTACATCGTGTAAAAATAAAGGTTTATCTTTAGAGTATGAAATTTCTCCATCACTATCGCAGGTTATATCCCAAATACTCGCACTTCGAGTCGGTTCTTCATCTAAGCGATCAAGTGGCATGATGGGGAAATTCTGTTCTAAACCCCAAAAATCAGGCATGCTTTGAAAGAGTGAAAAATTTACCAAATACCTTTCTTGTACTTCATCTTGTATGGCAAGTAAATCCGCAGGATTTTGCTTATCGCCTAAAAGTAAGATAGCTTTTTTTGTAATCAAATGAGTTAAAATTTCAGCATTGGAGCGATCTTGTAAATCCACATAGCCTAAATCAAAAAGAGTTAAAATACTCTCTAAATGATCTATGCTATCGTGCAAGTATTCTAAAGCATTAGAAGGTTTTATACTTTTATAAAGATCATAAAGCTCATCGATAAGTTTTGGATTTTGTTTTTTAAGTATGAGTTTGTTTTCTGCATATTCTTGAGAAAAAAGTTCCAATACAGGAGCGATTAAAACAGCATGATTAGCTGCTACAAAACGCCCACTTTCTATGAAAATATCAGGTTCTAAATCTTTTTTTTGTTCGGCTATGTTTTTTAGGATAAAAACTACATCGTTAGCGTACTCCCTTAAGGTATAATTTCTACTTTTTTCATTTTTAAATTGTGAGTATTCCACAGCTAAACCGCCACCAAGATTGATAGCTTTTAGATTTTTAGCTCCCATTTTTCTAAGTTCTGTGTAAATATTTCCTGCTTCGTTTAAGGCTTTTTTTAAAGGATGAATTTCGGTAATTTGTGAGCCTAGATGAAAGTGAATCATGGTAAATTGTTCTAAAAGTTTGTTTTCTTTGAGTAAATTTACTGCTTCTATGAGTTCAGTGGATGTAAGTCCAAATTTAGAATTAATCCCACCGCTTTTTGCCCAAATTCCAACTCCAGCAGAATGCAAACGCACACGTAAGCCTATATTTGGTTTGGGTTTAAAGCGTTCTTTGGCTATGTCTATGATAGCTTCAAGTTCATTAAGTCCTTCTATGGTTAAAGTGATATTATGTCCCATTTCAGCTGCGATAAAGCCTATATTGATAAGTTCTCTATCTTTAAAGCCATTTACTGTAATAGGTGCGCCTTCGTTATTATAAGCCATAGCGAGTAAAAGCTCTGCCTTAGAACCTGCTTCAAGTCCGTAGTTATAGTCTTTTCCAAGCTTTACAAGATTTTTTACAAAACCAGGGTATTGATTGACCTTTAAAGGATAAACAGCGTTAAATCCTCCTTTATAGTCAAATTCTTTTCTTGCTTTATTGAAATTTCCGTAAATATTTTCAATTTGTTTTTGAATAAGATGAGGAAATCTTAAAAGTAAAGGCCCCTTGTATCCATCATCTCTTAATTCTTTAACTATATCAATAATAGCAGGTTTTTTCTCATGATTGATACAAACTTTACCATTTTTGATAATAAAATTTTCATTTCCCCAAATATCAATACCATAATCCATTATAAAACCTTCTTTAAGTCTGAAATTTTAATCATTTTTTCTTCTTTTTTTGCTAAATTTTTATAAAACAAACTTTCATTTTGTGCTTCATTTTCTCCCATACAAAGAAAAATTTCAGCATTATTTTTATCCGCGTTTTCGAGATGTTTAGCTAGTTTTCTTGCCTCATAGCTTAAAAACACTTTATATTCTTTTCTTAAATTTGTAGCGATATGCAAAAGTTTTTGGATATAAATTTCATCCATAGCACAAAGATAAATTCCTTCTCTTTGAACTTTTTCTTCTTTTTGTTCTAAAATAGCTATAATTCTTTCTATGCCCATGGCAAAACCTACGCCAAAACCACTTTTTCCATCAAGGTATTCAATGAGTCTATCATATCTTCCACCCCCAGCAATAGCAGCTTTTGCACCAATTTCATCGCTAATGAATTCAAAAGCCGTTTTAGAGTAGTAATCAAGCCCTCTAACAAGCTTAGGATCCACTTCAAAATCCACTCCATTTTCTTTTAAAACGTTTTGTAAAATTTCAAAGTCTTTTTGGCAAGATGAGCATAAATTTTGATTTAAAAGCGGAACATCGTTAAGTAGGCTTTGGCAATGCTCATTTTTACAGTCTAAAACACGAATGGGATTTAAGTTTTTTCTACGCAAACAATCCTCGCAAAAACCTTCTTTGCTATCTAAAAAATGTATTAAATTTTCACGATATTTTGGCATACATTCTAAACAACCTAAAGAGTTAATCAGTAGTTTAAATTTAATATCTAAGCGTGAAAAAATTTCTACTAACATTAAAATAATACTTGCATCTTCATAAACGCTTGCGTTTCCAAAACTTTCAACGCCAAATTGATGAAATTCTCTTAAGCGTCCCTTTTGGGGTCTTTCATAGCGGAACATGGAACCATGATAAAACCATCTTTTCACACTAGTGTTTTTATCGAGTTTTTTTTCTATATAGGCACGCACCACCCCAGCAGTTCCTTCAGGACGCATACAAACATGATTTTCGCCTTTATCGATAAATTCATACATTTCTTTGCCTACTATATCAGAACTTTCTCCTACGCTTCTTTTAAAAAGGGTGCAAAGTTCTAAATGCGGTGTATTGATAAAAGTAAAGCCATAGTTTTTAGCTACTTCTTCACAGGTTTTAATCACTTTTTCATAATAATATGCATCTTTATCTAATAAATCTTTCATTCCTTTTAAAGCGTTAATCATTGTAAAAATTCCTTTATTTGTTGGTGTAATTTTTCTTTATTTTCTTTTGCGTCAAGTGTTAAAATTTCTATAGAAATTTTTTCTTTTAAAAAATGAAGCACTTTTTCGAGTTTATCTTGCACGCTTAGAAAATACTCAATGCCACGTTTTTCTATGCTATCTAGTTCTTTTTGATTGAGGCGTTCTTGAATAAGGTTTGCATCTCCTTTTAAAAAGATAATTTTTTGTGGAAAAAAATTTTCCAAAGCAAAACTATTTAAAGCAAAAAGCAAATCGTTTTCAAAATCTTTGGCATAAGCCATGCCTGAAATAAAACTTCTATCGCTAATAATGAGTTTGTTTTGATTGGTTTTTAAGATTTCTTCAAAATGTTGAGCACGATCAGCTAAAAAAAGCAAGAGTTCAGCTCTTTTGCTAATAGGATGAGTTTTATTAAGTAAAATTTTTCTTAAATGTTTTCCAAGTTCTGTTCCGCCAGGTTCGAGTGTAAAAATGGCGTCTTTGTAAATTTCTTTTAAAAGTGAAATTTGCGTACTTTTTCCTACGCAGTCAATACCTTCAAAAACTACATACAAGATTGATCCTTTAAAAAAGGTAGAATTTCTTTTGGAACAAGAGAACTTACATCGCCCCCATGTGCTACTATAGAGCGAACAATAGAACTTGAAATAAAAGCATGTTTTAGACTCGGCATAAGATAAATGGTTTCCATATCTTCCCAAAGTGCGTGATTTGCATAGCCAATTTGCAATTCGTATTCAAAATCACTCACCGCTCTAAGTCCACGGATTATAGTATTAACTTTTAATTCTTTGGCTAAATCTACAAGTAAATTATCAAAAGCAATGATTTTAACATTTTTTAAATTTTGTGTTGCAAGCAGGGCTAGTTCTTTGCGTTTTTCTAAATCATAGCAAGGTTTTTTATGTTCACTTTTTGCTATGGCAACGATGACTTCATCAAAAATTTTTAAAGCTCGTTTGATAACATCTAAATGTCCGTTGGTAATAGGATCAAAAGTCCCAGGATATAAACAAGTCATTTTTGCTCCAATTTTTTTTAAAAATATAACAAATTTAAACTAAAAATTTTGCCATTTTTCATATAAATTGTGTTTTATTTCTAAAAGATCTAGCCATTTACCTACGATAAAATTTTCCATTTGTTCTAGATTGTTTGCTTTAGAATAACTTGCGATAATAGGAGGTGCGATAATAACTCCCATTTGGCTAAGTTTTAACATATGTTCTAAATTTAAAGTAGAAAAAGGCATTTCACGTACGCCTAAGATGAGTTTTTTTCTTTCTTTTAAGGCCACTGCTGCAGCACGCATTAAAAGAGTGTCTGCAAAACCAGCGTGAATTTTTGCTAAACTTGAAATCGAACAAGGAGCAATGATAGTTTTTTCTATTCCAAAAGATCCACTTGCTACACTTAGACTTAAATTTTTATCATCTAAAAAATGAGTGTATTTAAAATTTTCTTGACAAATTTCTTCTAAATTTGCTTCATTTTCAGCTTTGAAACTAAGTTTTGCACCTTGAGTTAAAATACAATAAAGTTCGCATTGATTTTCTAAATTTTTTAATAATTTTAAGCCTAAATTGACACTGCTTGAACCAGAAATTCCTAATAAAACCTTCATTGTATAATCATCCTATTTTTACCCACTACGATGCCTTGCATAACTTTACCTTCTTTGTTTTTTGCACGAATCCTTTCGCCCATATTTGCACTTTGCAAAGCCACAAGTTCGATTAAAACATCAACATTTGCTTCACTTAAAACTCCGATTATAGGATCATTTCGGCGTATTAAAGCTGTGGTTTTAAACATATTTGCTCTTAAAATGGTGTTTTTGTTAATATTGCTTTTAGCTACAAAATTATCTACATCATCTAAGGTTAAGGCATTTAAAGGAACTTTATCAAAATCAATCAATACGCTTTTATAGTCAAAAGCTCCAAGTTTATCTCCTCTTTTTATAGCGCGTTCGCTTTTTAAAACTTCTAAATTTGCTTGAATGAAATATCTAAAAAATACATTTTTTTGTATATTTTGCGGAGTTTTAAATTCAGCTCTTAAAAAGCCTTGTGCTTGATTAAAACGCCCATTAGCAATTCTTAGAAATTCATATTGATCAAAATCTTTAGGCAATGATGTTATTTTTAAATCAATTTGAGAAATTATAATTTTAGGAAAATTATTTCTAAATTCTTTAGCTAGTGCCGTTTTGATTTCTTCTAAACTAGCTGCTTGGATATAATTTATCACAATAAAAAAAGTTAAAAAAATAATTTTCATTTTTATCCTAAGAATTATAATGCAATAAATAGTATTTTAGCTTTTATAAGTTTAACAAAGCCTTTAGAAGGCTTTGTATAGAGTTAAAAAGTAGGAATAACAGAGCCTTTGTATTTTTCTATGATGAAATTTTTAATTTTATCGCTTGTTAAAATTTCTTTAATAGCAAGGCTTTTTTGATTTGTTTCTTCACCTTTTCTTGTAGCTAAAACAATAGCATATAAACTATCTTTATCTTCCATAAAAATACCATCTTTTAAAGGATTTAAACCTGCTCCAAGAGCATAGTTTGTGGTAATAACAGCCAAATCAGTATCATTTAGGGCTCTTGGAAGTTGAGCGGCTTTAAGCTCTATAAATTTAAGATTTTTTGGATTTTTACTTATGTCAATAGGGGTTTTAAGGGTGCTTTGACTTTTAAATTCTATTAAATTTGCTTTAGCTAGCAAATCAAGAGCTCTGCTTTCATTGGTAGCATCATTAGGTATAGCGATTTTAGCACCATTAGGAATATCTTTTATATCTTTTATAGAGTTAGAATATATAGCCATAGGAACTAAAACAATAGCACCTAAAGAACTTAATTTTGTTCCTTTATGGGTATTAAAATCATCTAAAAAAGGTTTATGCTGATATAAATTTGCATCTAAATCTTTCTCATTTAAAGCGATATTGGGTATATTATAGTCATTAAATTCTTTAACTATTAACTTCCAACCTTTTTCTTGAAATAAGGGTTTGGAGAAATTTAAAATTTCAGCATAAGGCGTTGGTGTTGCACCTATGATTATGGTTTTATCTGCTCCAAAACTAAGGCTAATTGTAAATAAAACACTTAAAAATATTTTTTTAATATTCATGCTATACTCCTAAAAAGCTGGGATTAATATATCTTTATAATGTTCATTAATGATGGCTTTAAATTTATCGCTTCTTAAAATTTCATCAATTACTTTGGTTTTTTCGCTATTTTTATCTTCTGAGCGTACCACAACATAATTTACATAAGGGCTATTTTTATCTTCCCTAAAAATAGTATCTTTACTTGGATTCAGACTGGCTCCAAGTGCGAAATTAGAATTAATTATAGCAATATCAACATCATCTAAAGCTCTTGGAAGTTGTGCGGCTTTAAGCTCTATAAATTTAAGTTTTTTTGGATTTTTGTTTATGTCCAATGGGGTTTTTAGAGTATTTTTGTTAAGCTCTATTAATTTTGCTTTCTCTAAAAGCTCTAAAGCTCTGCTTTCATTGGTCGCATCATTAGGTATAGCAACTCTAGCACCTTCTTTAAGATTTTCTAAATTTTTGATTTTTTTACTATAAACTCCTACTGGAGCTATAAGTACAGGCGTTGTTGCAATTAAATTTGAACCTTTCTTTAGGTTGTATTCTTCTAAAAAAGGTTTGTGTTGATATAAATTTGCATCAAGTTCTTTTTCCTCTAATGCACGATTGGGCAAAATATAGTCTGAAAATTCTACTATTTTAAGCTCATACCCTTTGTTTTTAAAATCATCTTTCATTAGTTCTAGTAAGCTACCAAAAGGATTTGGAGTGGCTCCTATAGTAATGTTTTGTGCAAATAGACTAGATAAATTTAGAATGCAAGCGAGTATAATAATTTTAAATAAATTCATAAAAACTCCTTTGTATTTAAGAAAAAAGTCCCTAGGTAAGGGACAAAATTAAAAAGCAGGTAAAACAGATCCGTTGTATTTTTCTATGATAAATTGTTTGATTTTATCACTTTGTAGAGCTTGGATTAAGGCTTTGATTTTTGGATCGTTTTCATGTCCTACTCTTACAACAAGAATGTTTGCATACGGGCTTTCTTTATCTTCGATAAATACGCTATCTTTTGCAGGATTTAGATTTGCAGAGAGAGCGTAGTTGGAATTAATTACAGCAAAATCAACATCATCTAAAGCTCTTGGAAGTTGTGCGGGCTTTAATTCTACAAATTTAATTTTTTTAGGATTGTCTATAATATCAAGAGGTGTTTTTAAAGCCTTATCTTTAAATTTTACCAAACCTTTTTTTGCAATAATATCTAAAGCTCTACTTTCATTGGTTGGATCATTTGGAATGGCGATTTTAACCCCTTCTTTAATATCATCTAGACTTTTATATTTCTTGGAGTAAACAGCCATAGGTTCTATGTGTATGGCAGCTACTTTGATAAGTTTGGTGCCTTTGTTTTTATTAAATTCTTCCAAATAAGGAGTATGTTGGAAAAAATTTGCATCGGCTTCTCCGTTATCAACAGCTAGATTAGGTAAAACATAATCCGTAAATTCTTTGATTTCAAGTTTATAGCCTTGTTTTTCTAAATCAGGTTTTACTTGCTCTAGGATTTCAGCATGAGGGACGGGAGTTGCTGCAACTGTGATGGTTTCTAATGCATTTGCATTAAGACTTAATGTTAAAATACTTGCTATAAATAAAGATTTGATTTTCATTTTTTTCCTTTTTAGTCATTTTGTGCTTGCTTTAATCTTAATAAATTCACTCTGACTATCAGGAAGAAGCATATAAAAACTTGTTGATAGTCAGATTAACGCATCTGATACATCATTTTAATTCCTTTAATTTTTTGTTTAAATTTTACTTAAAAAAACTTATACTTATCTTAAAAGGAGATATAATCTCCTTATTTTTTGAAACCTTTATAAAGCAAACTTCCTAAAAATAAGATAAAAATAATTGCTTGCCAAAAGAAATTTTCATCATTGTTTATATTGATAACTATGCTAATTCCAAGTAAAATCAATAGAGTGGCGATGATATATGTAGTTTTGCTATTTTTAGCCCAAGTATAAAATAAATTACCTAGAATTTGAACTAACTGAACTAATATAAGTAGAATAACTACAGTTTGAATCATAACTTCTTTGTTAAATCTTTCATAACCATAGCGAATAGCGACATCTCCCAAACCTCCACCACCGACAGTTCCAGCAAGAGCAGAAAAACCAATGGTAAAGATCAAAGTTAGGGTAATTCCGCTAATTATAGCAGGAAGGGCCTCACTAAAGATAACCTTGAAGATAATTTGAATATTGCTAGCACCATAACTTTTTGCAGCTTCTATGATTCCTTTGTCTATTTCTTTAAAAGCGCTTTCAAGCATCTTTGCCAAATAAGGAGCTATTCCGATAGCTAAAGGAACTATGGCAGCATTTGTACCTATGCTTGTCCCTACTATGATTTTAGAAAGTGGTAAAAGAACAACTATAAGAATTAAAAATGGAAAGGCACGCAGTATATTTGTAATAAAATCTAAAATACTATAAGCGATTTTATTTTCTTTAATTCCATTTTTATCCCAAATAGCAAGTAAAATTCCAGGAATAATAGCCAATAAAAATCCAAATAGTACAGCCATTAAACTCATATAAATTGTTTCATTAAGCGCAGGTTTTAAAATGTTTTCATAATTTTCACTGAAACTTGTAATAGAACTTAAACTCACTTCTTTAATATCCTGCCAAGAAAATTCATTAAAAAATTGAGAAATTCTACTAAAAAAAGCACTGAAGATAGAGATGTTTTCTTCATTCATGATGCCACCTCCCATAATACTCCACTTTTTTCTATGTAGTCAAGAACCTTGTCTTTATCGTTTTCATTTATATTTATAACTAAATTTCCCAAGGCTTTTCCATTAAGTTTTTCTATTTTACCCCAAACTATGTTAAAGTCTATATTTAGAGTTCTTGCCATATGAGTGATGACGCTATTTTGGGCAACTTCTTTTGGAAAGTAAAGTTTGATATTAAGTCCGTGCTCAGGCAAGAAGTCGCTTTCTCCTAAAAATTCTTTCATTTTAGCATTAGGCCTTAAAAAAAGCTCATCAATTGCTCCACTTCCTATGATTTGTCCATGTTCAAGTAATAAAGCTTTTTGAGCTATGTCTTTTACTACATCCATTTCGTGAGTTACTAAAACAACAGTAATCCCAAATTCAGCATTGATTTTAGATATAAGCTCTAAAATATTTTTTGTAGTGTTTGGATCAAGAGCCGAAGTAGCTTCGTCACTAAGTAAAATTTTTGGGTTTAAAGCTAAGGCTCTAGCAATAGCAACGCGTTGTTTTTGCCCTCCACTCAGTTCTCTTGGATAGGATTTATTTTTATGATCAAGCCCTACGATTTCAAGTAGGGAATTGACTTTTTGGGCAATTTCTTTTTCGCTCATGTATTCTTTATTAAAAAGCTTGGCATGAAATTTACACTGAGTATAGTGTGTTCTTAAAGGCATAGCAACATTTTCAAATACATTTTTGCGCTCCATTAGGGCAAAATTTTGAAAAATCATCCCTATATCTTTTCTAAGCATTCTTAACTCTTTTAATTTTTTTTGACTTAAATCTTTAATTTCTTGATCAAAGACTTTTAAACTTCCTTCTTGATAATTCTCAAGTCCATTAATACATCTTAAAAGAGTGGATTTTCCAGCTCCACTATGACCTACTATGGCGTAAATTTCACCCTTTTTAATCTCCAAAGAAACATCGTTTATCACGAGTTCCTTGCCATAATATTTTTTTAAATTTTTTATTTTTATCAAATTTTTAACCTCTTAGATTTTGAAGTTCAACTGATATTTTTTCAAGTTGAATTTTTAAATTTTCTAGAGCTTCTTTATTTTGCTCAACCACCTCTTTAGGTGCGTTAGCGATGAATTTTTCATTTGAAAGCATGGAGTTAAGCTTGAAACTTTCTTTTTCAAGCTTATTTTTTTGATTTTCAAGTCTTGTTAAAATACCACTTAAATCAACATTTTCAAGCGTAATAAAAATTTCTAAATTCTCGCTAACATCACATATTGCCTTTGGTAATTTTTCTTCACTAAATTCTATTTGCTCGCACTTTGCGAGCATCATGATAAAATTCATATAAGCTTTGATTTCATCTTTGATTTTTTTATCGTTAAATTTGATATAAGCTTTTTCTATTTTAGAATTTCCAAGATCGATTAAACTTTTAGCACGGCGGATACCAACTATGCTTTCTATGAGCAAAGAAAAGATTTTTTCTATATTTTTATCTTGTTCTTTAAATTTTGGATATTTGCTTATCATAATAGAAGGGCTTGTTTTAAGTTCTGTATCGCTTAGTTTGTGGTATAAATACTCGCTGATAAAAGGCATGAAAGGATTTAAAAGTTTTAAAGCTTCTTTGAAAATACTACCAAGTTCTTTAACGCTTGATTTTTCGGCTTTGCTAAGCTCTATACCCCAATCGCAAAAATCATCCCAAAAGAATTTATATAGAGTATTAGCTGCATCATTAAAGCGATAATTGTCTAAATTTTCTCTTACATCCTTAACACAAGTTTGAAATTTGGCATAAATATATTTTGCTAATTCTGAATGAAGTGTGATATTTTCCAAATCTTCAAATTTACTTTCATTTAAAAGCAGATAATTTGTAGCATTATAAATTTTATTTGTAAAATTTCTAACTTGTAAAAGTTTATCATTGCTAAGTTTAATATCGCGTCCTTGTATAGCAAGAAGTGCTAAAGTAAAGCGTAAAATATCAGCACTATATTCTTTAATGCTTTCATTTGGATCGATGACATTTCCAAGACTTTTACTCATCTTTCTACCTTGCTCATCCTTTACAAGAGCGTGTAAATAAATATCTTTAAAAGGAAGTTGATGTAAAGCATTAGTGCTTTGAAACATCATTCTAGCCACCCAGAAAAATAAAATATCAAAACCTGTAATGAGTAAAGAATTAGGATAAAAATCTTTTAAATCCTTTTCAGACCAAATTTTATCTTTACCCCAATTTTCATTCCCCCAGCCTAAAGTGCTCATAGCCCAAAGTCCTGAAGAAAACCAAGTATCAAGCACATCTTCATCTTGTTTGAAATTTTGACTTTGACATTTTGGACAAGTTTTAGGCGTATGTTGGCTTGCCCATTCATGAGAGCATTCGCAATAATACACAGGAATTTGATGCCCCCACCAAAGTTGTCTTGAAATACACCAATCTCTTAAATCTTTCATCCAGGCATTAAAGCTATTTATCCAGTGATTTGGGTAAAATTTACTTTCTCCAAGCGCAACTTTTTCTATACTTTCTTGGGCGATTTCTTTTTTTACAAACCATTGTTTGGAGATATAAGGTTCAACTATATTGTTGCAACGATAGCAATATCCTATTTGATTGTTATGCTCTTCTATTTTTTCTATAAAACCAAGACTTTCAAGTTTGGCTACGATTTTTTCTCTTGCTTCTAAGCGTTCTAAACCTTGAAACTCTAAACAATGCTCGTTTAAAATTCCTTTTTCATCAAAAACACTTATAAAATCTAAATTATGTCTAAGTCCCACTTCATAATCATTCATGTCATGAGCGGGAGTAACTTTTACAACTCCTGTTCCAAATTCTTTTTCTACATGTTCATCGGCTATGATTTTAATGGCTTTTTTGCTTATAGGCAAAATCACTTCTTTACCCACAAATTTAGTATAGCGTTCATCATCAGGATGTACCATAACTGCAGTATCGCCAAAAAAAGTTTCAGGACGCGTTGTGGCTACTACTAAAAATTCATCGCTATCTTTTAAAAAGTATTTAATATGATAAAGTTTTCCTTTGTTTTCTTTGTATTCAACTTCTATATCACTTAAAGCGCCATCGTGAGTACACCAATTGATCATATAGTTTCCGCGTACAATAAGTCTTTTATCATAAAGTTCTACAAAGGCTTTTTTTACGGCATTAACCAAACCTTCATCCATAGTAAAACGCAAGCGACTCCATGCAGGAGTGATGCCTAGTGTTCTCATTTGGTCTAAAATTTTTCCACCGCTTTGCTCTTTCCACTCCCATACTTTTTCTATAAATTTTTCTCTACCTAGTTCTTCTTTTTTAATGCCTTGAGCAAGGAGTTGTTTTTCTACAACATTTTGAGTGGCAATACCTGCGTGATCAAGTCCTGGTTGATAAAGAACCTTATAACCGTCCATTCTTTTATAACGCGTCATAATGTCTTGTAGAGTGAAGGTTAAAGCATGTCCTATGTGTAAAACTCCAGTGACATTAGGAGGAGGCATCATAATGCAGAAATTTTTATCTTTTTCTTGTATGGTTTTATTGCCATCGATTTCAAAATATCCGCGTTCTTCGCAAATTTGATAATACTCTTTTTCTAAATTTTTATCATACATTATTTGCCTTTATTGTTTTAGCTTATTTAATAGAGCTAATTTCTATAATTTCACAAAACGGGAAGAAATATTGTGCTGTATTAAGTCCAGTTTTCAAACTTTTGATATGTTTAGAAAAATCACTTCCTTTGCCGTCTTTTTTAATTTGAAGTTTAAGTCTTTCTAAAATTTCTTCACGTGCTACATGTTCATTTAATTCTTTTGGATTGTTTAAATATGGGCTTAATCTATCTAAACTAATATATTTATAAGCTTTTTTCATATCTGAAAAGATAATTTCTTTGTTATAGATAGTTAATTTCATTTCCCCTTTTGGTAGCATTTTAACAAAAATACTTAGATAATAATCTTTTGCATTATCTTGTATAACGCTTAGCATATCTTTTAACAGATTGATTCTGTATTGGCTTAAAAATTTTCCATCTAAAATGTAAACTTTCATATTTTCTGTGCTAAGCTCAGGTTCTAAACGACTGTTTTTTCCTATGTTTAGATATTCTCTAGCGGTATTTAGATATTTATTTTTGTTTGATTTGTTTGATTGAAGTTCTTTTTTTACAGCTCTTTCTCTTTCTAAGATCTTTTGTTGTTTGCTGATTTCTTTTTTAAGAGCTTCTATTTTGGCTTGTTTATTTTCTTGTTTTAATTTTTCTTTATCCGTATCTAAAATTTGCTTATTTTCATTTGTATTAATATTATTACTTGTATTGGTGTCATTATTTAAGCTTTGATTGTTTTCGCTTATTGATGTATTAAATGTATCGTTATTTAAGCTTTGATTTTCATCTAATAGGTTTGTTTCTTGCTTTTGGATGGTATTGTTATTAATATTTATATCTGATGAACTATTGTTGGTTTGGATCGAAGGTGAATAGGAATTATCGTAGTTATTGGTATACGATTTTTGTTCGGTGTAAGTGTTGGTATTTAAGGTGTAATTCTTTGGTTTTGAATATTCAAAAAGATAATAATATGTTCCACCTAATATCACAATAACAGCAATTAATATGCTAACAATAATAGAAAAAATTTTCAAATTCATTTGCTATCCCTTAAAAACAGAAAGTTAAATAATTTTAGCATTGTACTATAATCTAATATAAAGTAATTTTAAATTTTTATATTTTTAAGTAATTTTTTTTTATAATTTTAACTTTTATAAGGAAAATAATGCCACTTTCAAAATTAAATAATGAACAATATCTTGCCGCTACTGCTGATTTTGGACACAATCTTGTTATTGCAAGTGCAGGGACGGGAAAAACTTCTACTATTGTTGCAAGAATTTCTTATCTTTTAAGCAAGGGAGTGGCACCTCAAAAAATTATGCTTTTGACTTTCACAAATAAAGCCAGTAAAGAAATGATAGGGCGTTTAGGGAAATTTTTTGATAAAAATATTACCAGTAAAATACTTGCAGGAACTTTTCATAGTACGGCTTATACCTTACTTAGAAATGCGGATAAAAATATAGCCTTAAAGCAAGCAAGCGAGTTAAAAACTCTACTTAAAAGTGTCTATGAAAAAAGAACTTTTAGGCATTTAAGTGATATAAAACCTTATCAATCAAGTTATTTATATGATCTTTATTCTTTGTTTCAAAACAAAGCGCACAATCAAGATTTTTATACTTGGTTTTGCCAAAACTACGAAGATCAAAGTATTTATGCTGAAATTTATGAAGATATTTTAAAAGAATATGATAATGAAAAAAAGCGTTTTAATTATGTAGATTTTAATGACTTGCTTATCAATCTAAAAGATCTTTTAAAAGAAGAAAAATATGAATTTGATGAAATTTTAGTAGATGAATATCAAGACACAAATACTTTGCAAAGTTCCTTAATAGAGGCTTTTCATAGTAAAAGTTTGTTTTGCGTAGGGGATTATGATCAAAGTATTTATGCTTTTAATGGAGCGGATATTAATATCATAGGTGGGTTTAAAGATCGTTTTAAAGATGCAAAAATTTTTTCTTTAAATAAAAACTACCGTTCATCAAGAAGTATTTTAGCTTTGGCTAATAAAGTGATTTTAAATAATGAAAGATTATATCCAAAAGAACTTATTGTTACAAGAAATGATGAGTTTAAAGCCCCATCTTTGCTTACTTTTGAAGAATTATTTGATCAGTATCAAAATATAGCCAAAATGATACTTACAAGTGGAGTAAGTTTGGAAGAAATTGCCGTGATTTTTCGCAACAACTCAAGTGCTGATGGGGTTGAAGTAGCTTTAAGGGAGCAGGGCATTGCAAGTATGAGAAAGGGAAGTGGAAGTTTTTTTGAAAGTTTAGAAGTTAAAGCTTTTAGCTCCATGCTTGCTCTTGTGGTAAATCCTAAAGATATCATGGCTTTTATTCATTTGGTTCAATATACCAAAGGTGTGGGTGGAGTTTTAGCAAAAGAAATTTTTGACGCACTTTTAAAATTAGGGCATGGAAATTTAATAAAAGGTTTTTTAGATCCTGATAAAAATGTAAATTTGCAAAATCATCAAAAAAGAAATTATCAACTTGGACTTTTTGCGGATTTAGAAGAATTAGCCAGCGAAACTCGTTTTAAATTTGAGAGCGAATTTGATGCACATCCTATTTTAAGACTTTCAAAAATCAATGATTTGTGCGCTAGAAATTTGGAAAAAATCTATCTTTTTTTAAAAAAAGCTATGGAAATAAAACATTCTTTGACTTTAGTCAATTTAATTTGTGAAAATTCTTTTTATAGAGAAATTTGCGAAGAACTTGCAACCAAAAGAGCGACAAATAAAGCAGGGCAGGTGGATTTATTAAGAAAGAGTGAAAATTTAGAAAAAATAGAAACAAAATTCAATGTTTTAAAAGAGCTTACAAAAAATTATAGCGATATTTACAAGTATTATAATTTTCTAACTTTAGGTGCAAGCGAAATGAGTAGTGGCAAAGGAGTTAATTTGCTTAGCGTGCATGCAAGTAAGGGCTTGGAATTTGATCTTGTTTTTGTGATTGATCTTGCGCAAGGTCGCTTTCCTAATCAAAAGCTTATGGGAATGGGTGGAAGCTTAGAAGAAGAAAGAAGACTTTTTTATGTTGCGGTAACTAGGGCAAAAAATATACTTTATTTAAGTTATGCTAAATATGATAAAAACAAAAAAACTTCTTTCGCTCCTTCTCGTTTTCTTATAGAAGCAGGGCTTTGCAAGGGAGAGTTAACTATAGATTGATAGAATTTTCTTTCATTATATTATAAAGAAAGGTTTATTTTATGAAAAAAATATTAATTTTAAGTTTAGCAGCAGCAAGTTTTTTAAATGCTGAAATTTTAGTTTATGGTCCAGGTGGTCCTGCTCCTGTACTAAAAGAGCTTGCTTTAAAATTTGAAGAAAAAACAAAAGAAAAGGTGATTGTAACTGCAGGTCCAACTCCAGCTTGGATAGATAAAGCAAAAGAAAATGCAGATTTGATTTTTTCAGGCAATACTTCAATGATGGATGATTTTGCTAAAAAAATTCCAAGTTTAAGTTTAGAAAATTTAAGCGTTTTAAATATGCGTCCATCAGGTATTATCGTGCGTCCAAATAATCCAAAAAATATTAAAAATTTTGAAGACATTTTAAAAGATGGCGTAAATGTTATGGTGGTTGATGGTGCAGGACAAGTTGGACTTTATGAAGATATGGCTTTAAAAAGTGCAAAAAGAGAAAATTTGGTAAAATTACGTAAAAATATAAAAATTTATGCTAAAAATTCCAAAGCCGCCGTAGATGAGTGGAATAACAATCCAAATATCGATGCTTTAATTATTTGGTCTCATTGGGCAAAGGCTTTAGGCGATGATAAAGCTTTATTTATCAAAGATAAAAATGCAGTGATTTATCGTGCAGCTGAAATAGCTCCTACAAAAAAAGGTTTAGAAAATAAAAAAGCTTTAGAATTTGTCGATTTTATTAAGAGTAAAGAAGCTCAAAAAGTGTGGAAAAAATATACTTGGAAAGAAGTAAAATAATTTTCAGTGAAATTAAAAATAATTAATGTTTATAGGATATAATCACTCCTAAAACATTAATTGCAATAATGTTTAAAATATCAAAAAAGGAAATTAAATGAGTACAGTAAATTTTAAAGGAAATCCTGTAAAACTTAAAGGAAATTCAGTAGAAGTTGGAGCAGATGCTCCTAAGGTAAATCTTAAAGCTAAAGATTTAAGCGTGATTGAAATCGGTGCAGCGGGTAAAACTCAAATCATTTTAAGTGTTCCAAGCTTAGATACACCAGTTTGTGCTACAGAAGCTAGAGAATTTAATAAAAAAGTAGCCAGTTACAATGGTGCTGAAGTGATTGTAGTAAGTATGGACTTACCTTTTGCTATGGGAAGATTTTGCAGTACAGAAGGTATTGAAAATTTAAGTGTTGCAAGTGATTTTGTGGCAAAAGAATTTGGTGAAAAATATGGTGTTTTGATAAATGAAGGTGCTTTAGAAGGGCTTTTAGCTCGTGCCGTATTTGTGATTAAAGAGGGTAAAGTGGCATATAAAGAACTTGTAAATGAAATCACAGAAATGCCAGATATTGCAAAACTTGATGCATTTTTTGGTGGTTCTAGCTGCTGCGGTGGTTGTGGTTGCCATTAATTTTGATTAAGCCCATTCTTAGGGCTTAATTTTTACATCTTCATTTTTTTATTATTTTAAGTTGATTATTTTTAATATTTATTTTGTGTAAGAATAATATAAAAAGGACAATAAAACTCCTATAAAATAGAGCTTTAAAATTATTATTTTTATTAAAATTTCAAGAGATTTTTATACTCCATTTTTTATAATAAGATGATTTTTTTATTTTGGAGGAATAAGGATGAATAGAAGGGATTTTATTAAAAATACCGCTATTGCAAGTGCTGCTAGTGTTGCAGGACTTAGTGTTCCAAGCTCTATGCTTGGCGCGCAAGAAGAAGATTGGAAATGGGATAAGGCTGTTTGTAGATTTTGTGGAACTGGCTGTGGAATTATGATAGCCAGAAAAGATGGCAAAATCGTAGCAACAAAAGGCGATCCTGCAGCACCCGTAAATCGCGGACTTAATTGCATCAAAGGTTATTTTAATGCTAAAATCATGTATGGTGAAGATCGCCTTGTTATGCCTTTGCTTCGCATGAATGAAAAAGGCGAATTTGATAAAAAAGGCAAATTTCAACAGGTTTCTTGGCAAAGAGCTTTTGATGAAATGGAAAAACAATTTAAAAAAGCCTACAATGAACTCGGCGTTACAGGTATAGGGATTTTTGGTAGTGGGCAATACACTATCCAAGAAGGTTATGCTGCTTTAAAACTTGCAAAAGCGGGTTTTAGAACAAACAATATCGATCCAAATGCAAGACATTGTATGGCCTCTGCAGTGGTTGGTTTTATGCAAACTTTTGGTGTAGATGAGCCATCAGGCTGTTATGATGATATAGAACTTACAGATACTATCATCACTTGGGGAGCTAATATGGCTGAAATGCACCCAATCCTTTGGTCAAGAGTAAGTGATAGAAAACTAAGTAATCTTGATAAGGTCAAAGTTGTTAATCTAAGCACTTTTTCTAACCGTACTTCAAATATTGCTGATATTGAAATTATTTTTAAACCAAATACAGATTTGGCTATTTGGAACTACATAGCAAGAGAGATTGTTTATAATCATCCAGAGGCTATGGATATGAAATTTATCAAAGATCACTGTGTATTTGCAACTGGTTATGCTGATATTGGTTATGGTATGAGAAATAATCCAAATCATCCAAAATTTAAAGAAAGTGAAAAAGATACAGTTGAAAAAGAAAATGTAATCACTTTAGACGATGAAGAGGCTACTTCTTTATCTTATCTTGGCGTTAAAGCGGGTGATAAATTCGAAATGAAACATCAAGGTGTGGCTGATAAAAACTGGGAAATTTCTTTTGAAGAATTTAAAAAAGGTTTAGCCCCTTATACTTTGGAATACACTGCAAAGGTAGCCAAAGGTGATGATAATGAGTCTTTGGAAGATTTTAAGAAAAAACTTCAAGAATTAGCTAATCTTTACATAGAGAAAAATCGCAAAGTCGTAAGTTTTTGGACTATGGGCTTTAATCAACATACAAGAGGTTCTTGGGTAAATGAACAAGCTTATATGGTGCATTTTTTACTAGGAAAGCAAGCTAAACCAGGTAGTGGAGCCTTTTCTTTAACAGGGCAGCCAAGTGCTTGCGGAACGGCTAGGGAAGTAGGGACTTTCTCGCATCGTTTACCTGCGGATATGGTTGTGGCAAATCCAAAACACAGAGAAATTTCTGAAAAAATTTGGAAAGTTCCTGCAAAGACCATCAACCCAAAACCAGGTTCTCCTTATCTTAATATCATGAGAGATTTAGAAGATGGAAAAATTAAATTTGCATGGGTGCAAGTGAATAATCCATGGCAAAACACTGCAAATGCAAATCACTGGATCGCAGCAGCAAGAGAAATGGATAATTTTATTGTTGTAAGTGATTGTTATCCTGGAATTTCAGCAAAAGTAGCTGATCTTATTTTACCAAGTGCTATGATTTATGAAAAATGGGGTGCTTATGGTAATGCTGAAAGAAGAACTCAACATTGGAAACAACAAGTTTTACCTGTAGGTGCTGCCATGAGTGATACTTGGCAAATTTTAGAATTCGCAAAACGCTTTAAGCTTAAAGAGGTTTGGAAAGAACAAAAAGTAGATGATAAACTTACCTTGCCAAGCGTTTTAGAAGAGGCAAAAGCTATGGGTTATAGCGAAGATGATACACTTTTTGATGTGCTATTTGCCAATAAAGAAGCAAAAAGCTTTAATCCAAACGATGCTATCGCAAAAGGCTTTGATAATACTGATGTTAAAGGCGATGAGAGAAAAATTCAAGGCAGTGACGGAAAAGAATTTGCAGGCTATGGCTTTTTCGTTCAAAAATACCTTTGGGAAGAATATCGTAAATTTGGCTTAGGACACGGCCATGATTTAGCGGATTTTGATACCTATCATAAAGTAAGGGGTTTAAGATGGCCTGTGGTTAATGGCAAGGAAACACAGTGGAGATTTAATACTAAATTTGATTATTATGCTAAAAAAGCGGCTCCAAATTCAGATTTTGCTTTTTATGGTGATTTTAACAAAATGCTTACAAATGGAGATTTAATAGCTCCTAAAGATGAAAAAGAGCACAGTATTAAAAATAAGGCTAAAATTTTCTTTAGGCCATTTATGAAAGCACCTGAAAGACCAAGCAAAGAGTATCCATTCTGGCTTGCAACAGGAAGGGTTTTAGAGCATTGGCATAGTGGAACTATGACTATGCGTGTGCCTGAGCTTTACCGTGCTGTCCCTGAAGCGCTTTGCTATATGAGTGAGAAAGATGGAGAGAAATTAGGCTTAAATCAAGGTGATTTGGTTTGGGTGGAATCTCGTCGTGGTAAAGTAAAAGCAAGAGTAGATATGCGTGGAAGAAACAAACCGCCTGTAGGACTTGTGTATGTGCCGTGGTTTGATGAGAATGTATATATCAATAAAGTTACTTTGGATGCGACTTGTCCGCTTTCAAAACAAACTGACTTTAAAAAATGTGCTGTAAAAATTTATAAGGCTTAATTTAGGGTTTTGATTAAATGAAAGGTAGAAGAGAATTTTTCGTTAGCGCCTTTAAGGCTGCATGTTTATGTACAGGAGGTGGATTTTTGGTTAATTTGACTTTAAAAGCCGATGATAATTATGCCTTGCGTCCTCCTGGGGCTGAAGATGAAGCTAGATTTTTAAGCAAATGTATTCGTTGTGGGCTTTGTGTAAAAGCCTGTCCTTATAATACTTTAAAGCTCGCTAGCTTGTTAGATAGTCCAAAAAATGGCACGCCTTTTTTTAGAGCAAGAGAAATTCCTTGTTATCTTTGTAAGGATATTCCTTGCATTAGAGAATGTCCAACTGATGCTTTAGATAAAAAGCATTTAGAGCAGGGTATAGAATCCTTGAAAATGGGTATTGCTATTGTTGATAGTGCTTCTTGTGTGGCACACTGGGGAATTCAATGTGATGCTTGTTATAGAGCTTGTCCTTTGATAGATAGGGCTTTAAAACTTGAGCTTAAACGCAATGAACGCACCGCCAAGCACGCTTTTTTACTACCTAGTGTGGATCATGAAGTGTGTGTAGGTTGTGGGCTTTGTGAACTTGCTTGTATTACTGAAAAACCAGCCATTCGTGTTTTGCCAAGGGAGTATGTATTGGGAAAAGCAGGATCTCATTATGTAAAAGGCTGGGATGAAAAAGATGAAGGACGTATAAAAAATGCAGATACTTCAAAACATTTTGATGCTAAAAAAGCAACCAATTATTTAAATGATGGAGAACTGTGATGAAGTATTTAATTGCTAGACGCATCGTTCAGCTTGGAATTTTAGCGCTTTTTAGTTTTAAAGCTACAGATTTTATCCTGCAGGGAAATTTAAGTTCTTCTAGATTTTTTAATACCATACCTTTAAGCGATCCTTTTGCGGTTTTGCAAATCATTTTAGCAAGCTGGAGTATAGATTTAATGGCTTTAATAGGAGCTTTGATTATATTTTTTATCTATGGTTTGCTTTTAGGAAGGGTTTTTTGCTCTTGGGTTTGTCCTGTTAATTTAATCACAGATTTTGCTGCTTTTGTGCGAAATAAATTAACCCTTAATAATAAATTTTTAATTTTACCTAAAAATTTACGCTATTTTGTGTTGGTCTTGGTTTTAGTCCTTTCTTTTGTATTTTCATTGCCTGTGTTTGAAAGTTTTTCTTATATAGGAATGATACATAGAGGGATTATTTTTGCTACAAGTTCTTGGATTTTTGTAGCCTTTATACTTTTTTGTATCGATACTTTTTTAAGCCCTAGGGCAATTTGTTCACATTTTTGTCCACTAGGAGCTTTTTATGCTTTTATTTCTCGTTTTGCTTTGCTTAAAATAAAGCATGATAGTGATAAATGCACTAAATGTTATGAATGTATCCGTATTTGTCCTGAAAAACAGGTTTTGTGGATGGTTGGAAAAGAAAGTACTAGCGTGAAATCAGGAGAGTGTATAAGGTGTGCAAGATGTATAGAAGTTTGTAATGATGATGCTTTGAATTTTAATATTTTTGATTTAAGGAATAAATGATGAAGAAGAAATTGGTTTTATTAGGAAGTGCTGCAGTGGTATTTTTTGCCGCTTGTGCAATGAATAGTGGGGTAAGTTCGGAACAAATTGGACTTAGAAAAGCAAGTTTAGAAAATGAAAATAAAGTAAATTTAGTGGAAGCAAATTTCACAACTTTACAACCTGGGGAATCTACTCGTTTTGAGCGTTCTTATGAAAATGCACCACCATTAATTCCGCATGCTATTGAAGATTTGTTACCTATAACTAAAGATAACAATATGTGCTTAAGCTGCCATGATAAGGCTATAGCAGCAGATGCTGGTGCAACTCCACTTCCTGCTAGTCATTATTATGATTTTAGACACAATAAAACCACAGGAGATATGATTAGCGATAGTCGTTTTAATTGTACTCAGTGTCATGTTCCACAAAGCGATGCAAAACCTTTAGTGGGAAATAGCTTTAAACCTGAATTTAAAAATGAACAATTAAAAAGTCGTTCAAATTTAATTGATGTGATTAATGAGGGTGTAAAGTAAATAAATGAAAAAATTTCTTTTTATTTTGAGTCTTTTTTGTGTTTTGTCTTATGCTTATGAGCTGAAATTAAATGCCAATATAACAGCTTTAAAGCTTGATAAGCAAAACTTATATATAGGCACTGATAAAGGTGAAATTTTACAATATAACATTAAAGATAAAAGTTTAAAAGAACTTTTATCTTTGCCAAAGATTAAAAATTATTATGGTGATGATTTTGCTAAAATTTACAACATTGATGTTTTTAAACATACACTTTTAATACTTAGCGAGGGTGATTTTGGTGCTAAAAATTTAAGTTTTTATAAGGAAAATTTACAAATCAAAAAGCTCGAAGAAAATAGCATAATAAAAGCATTTTTTATCAATGAAAATACTTATCTTTTGATTTCTATTGGTTCTGAAATAGAATTGATTGATAAAAGTTTAAAAAATATAAAAAAATTTAATTTTTCCCATTCTAGTCTTAATGATGCAGTTTTAAATGAAGATAAGAGTAGACTAGTTGCAGGTTTTGAGAGTGGCGAAGTAGAACTTTTTGATTTGAAAAATTGGAAGATGTTAAAAAACTATGATAAAATGCATAAAGATAATATCTATCAAGTAGATTTTAAAAATAATGTTATTTTAAGTTGTGGAACGGATAGGCGTATAGGAGTTGTAAAAAATGAAGAGCAAAATTTTTTACAAAAAGATTTTTTGATATATACTTGCGCTTTAAGTCCTAATGGAGAATTGGCTGTTTATAGCGATAATGAAGCTGGAGTTAGTGAAGTTTTTAGTACAAGTGATTTTAAGCCTGTTAAAACTTTTAATAATGAAAATTTGATGAGTGAGTTTATTATTTTTTTAAACAATAAAGATTTTATCATTTCAGGCTTTGGTGATAGTATAATGTTTAGGAGTATTGATGAATAATCTTTCTAGTGTTCTGATTTTAGTAAAAGAAGAATATATAAATGATTTAAAAAAGGCTATATCTGAAATTCCTTTTTGTTCTGTAGAACTTTGTGAAAATGAAAAGATTATAGTTGTGATTGAAAGTGAAAATTTAGAAGATGAGTTAAACTCTTATAAAATGCTTGAGAAATTGCCAAATATTATCAGTATTAATATGGTTTTTTCTTATCAAGATTTAAATGATGATATCCAAAAAGCAATCAATAGTGGCGCAATAGAAACGATAGAAAAAAATGAAAATGCTGAGAATATTCGCTACTATGGTAGTGTGTTTAATCAATTTTCTTAAAGTGTAAAGATGGTATTTTTAATCCCATTGCTTATTATAATTGGTGTTATTTTTGGAATTGATTATGTGTATTTTAAAAATCAAGATTTAAAAGCGCAAGTTAAAAAAGAACAAAAAGAATTAAATTCTAGCTTAGAGAAAGAAAAAAAAGAATATATAGAAAAATTGTTTAAAACAAAATAGACATTAAAAAACATCTTATTTTCTTAAAGATAAATTAAAAAGCTTTTTGCTAGAATTAAAGAAAAATTTTAGGAAACAGTGATGAAAAATACAGTCACTGAAGCTTCTATCTATGAGGCTCAAGGGTTAAAAGACGAAGCTTTAGAAATTTATAAAAATATCTTAAAAGAAGATCCAGATAACCAAAACGCTATCGATGCGGTTCGTCGTCTTAGTGGTTTTAGATCCAAGCATAAAGATTTAAACACTCAAATGTTGGATTTTTTTATTAATATGAAAAGCGATGAAGAAATTAATGAATTTAAAAGGTGGTTGATAAAAATATGAATTTGGAAGATTTAGCTAAAAAAACCATTAGCGAAGTTAGCTCTATCATGGAAGAGCAAAGAAGACAAAATGAAATTTTAAAAGAACAAGAATTAAATAGAAAAACTGAAATAAAAGATGAATTACCGCCTATGGAGTTTGTATGCGAAGAGCTCGATACTCCGCAAGACTTAGAAGATAAAATTTCTATGGCAAAATTTGAAGAAGAGCAAAAAATACAAAATAATATTGAAATTTCTACTCAGGAAAATAAAGAGTTTAAAAAAGAAGAGCCTTTTTTACAAAGTGAAATTTTAAATCCTAGTGTTATAACAGAGGTTCAAACGCTTAATGAGGATATTTTTTTAAAACATCTTAGAGAGAGAATTTTAGTTCTTTTTGAAGGTTTAAATAGTATAAAAAAAGATGATCTTGAAAATAGGTTAAACTTGACCATAAATTTTTTAGAGTTTTTACTTGCAAATATCGAAGATAAGCTTAAAAAATAATTCCGATTTACAGTTTATTGCTGAGTTTTTAAAGCCTTATACCAAACGAGCGTATTTGGTTGGAGGTAGTGTTAGGGATTTGTTTTTAGGTTTAAAAATTTGTGACTATGATATAGAGCTTTATGATATAAAACTTAAAGATTTTGAAAAGATTATGCAAAAATTGGGCGCACAAGGCTTTGGAAAAAGTTTTTTTGTGTATAAGTTTAAAAATTATGATTTAGCTCTTGCTAGAACCGAAAACAAAATAAGCTATGGACATAAAGGTTTTGAAGTTCAAATTTGCAATGATGAAAAACTTGGCGCCAAAAGACGCGATTTTACCATAAATTCTATGATGATTAATCTTTTTAACGATGAGTTTTTAGATTTTTACGGAGGATTAAAAGATCTAGGAGCAGGCTTTTTAAGGCATATTGACAAACAAAGCTTTCAAGAGGATAGTTTAAGGGTATTAAGAGCAGTAGTATTTGCCTCAAGGTTTAACTTTAAGATAACTAGTGAAAGCTTGAAATTGATGCAAAGTATGGATATAACTGATCTTAGTAAAGATAGGATCAATGCGGAGCTTTATAAATTCTTTAAAAGTCCTAGACTTGATGTCGGCTATAGATATTTACAAGAACTTGGCTTAGAGAAACAGGTTTTCGGCTTTGAGAGTGTTTTTAAGAGTTTGGAATTTCAAAATTTACTCAGACAAAGTAGAGAATTTGTAAAAAGCGATGCTTTATTCTTGTATTTGTATTTGAATTTTTTTAATTTAGAAAAAGATATATTTTTTAAAAGAACTAAACTTAAAAAAGAATACCTAAAATACGCAAATCAAGCTTTTTATCTTGATGATATAAGTGATTTTGAACTAGCAAAAATTGCTTTTGAAATGCCATTGAAGGAATGGCTTGGACTTTGGAGTAAAAAGCGTATTGAGCAAGCTAAAAGATTAGGGCTTTATGAGAATAAGTTTGAAAGTAAAATTTTAGCAAAAGATTTCATAAATGCTGGATTTTGTGGTAAAATTCTTGGTCTAAAGCTTCAAGAAGCAAGAGAGAATGAATTAAAAGAATATATAAAAGGTTTAGTTAAATGATTTCTGTATTAAAAATTTGCACCAAAGATCAAAAAGGTTTAATTTATAGAATTTCTGATGTTATTTTTAAATATCATATCAATATAGTAAAAAACGATGAATTTGTAGGCGAAGGAATGTTTTTTTTTCGTGCTCTTTTAGAAGGTGAGTTTGATAAAGAAGCTTTTATAGGAACGCTTGAGGCTATGCTTGGACAAGAAGCCTTGATAGAGCTTTGCGAGAAGAGAAAAAAAGATATTGTTGTTTTTGCTACTAAAGAAAGTCATTGTTTGGGAGATTTGCTAATAAAGCATTATAGTAACGAACTTGAAGCAAATATCAAAGCTGTGATTTCAAATCACAACTCTTTAAAGGATTTAGTTGAGAAATTTGAAATTCCTTATCATTTTATCAGCGCTGAAAATTTAGATCGAAAAGAGCAAGAAAATCAGATTTTAAAATGTCTTGAACAATATAAATTTGATTATTTGGTTTTGGCAAAATATATGCGAATTTTATCTCCTGATTTTGTTAGGCATTTTGAAGGTAAGATTATAAATATTCACCATTCTTTCTTACCTGCATTTATAGGAGCAAATCCTTATAAACAAGCCTTTGAAAGAGGGGTTAAAATAATTGGAGCTACGGCACATTTTGTAAATAATAATCTTGATGAAGGTCCTATTATCACTCAAGCTGTTTTACCTGTAAACCATGAATTTACTTGGCAAGATATGCAACAAGCAGGTAGAAATATAGAAAAAGATGTTCTTTCAAAAGCACTTGATTTGGCTTTTGAAGATAGAATTTTTATACATAATAATAAAACTATAATATTTTAATGCGATAATTTTACTATAGTTTTATTTAAAGCATTAAAAAAATAATCAATATCCTCTTTTTCATGTGTATAATGCAAGCTTATTCTTAACCAACCTGGTTTTGTTTTAAGTTTTTGATTGTCTTTTAAGCCTAGCAAATCATGACCATAAGGCCCAGCGCAAGCACATCCAGCGCGTGTTTCTATGTGGTATTTTTTACTAAGTTCGTAAGCGATATCAAAAGGAGAAATTCCTTTGATATTGAAAGCAAAAATAGGCAATCGGGTTTTTAAATTCTTTGCATATAAAATTAAATTAGGTATAGTTTTTAGTTTTTCAAAAAAATAATCTTTTAAAATTTCTTCTTTTTTTTCTATATTTTTAATCCCTATAGAATCTTTGATTTTAAAAGCTAAGCTAGCGCGAATGAGTTGTAAAATTCCAGGTGTTCCTCCTTCTTCTAAAGCTTCTTCATTACAAAGGTAGCATTGTGAAGTGCGAGAAACATAGCCCACAGTTCCACCTGCTGCAAAGCTAGGCTTGTTTCCACAAAGATCTTTTTTGATGGCTAAAAGTCCAGAACCGCCAATACCACCGATTAATTTATGAGAACTTATAAACAACGCATCATAGTATTGACAAGATATGTTTTTATAGGGAATGAAACTAGATGCATCAAAAGCAACTATCCCTTTAAATTTACGAACCATTTCAGAAATGCGTTTGTAATCACTTAATATCCCAGTAACATTTGAAGCTAAAGAAAAGCTAGCGATTATTTTTCTTTTTTTATTTTTTTGTAAAGTTTTTTCTAGAAAATCAAAATCAATTTCTCCATTTTTATCTAAGGGAATTCTAATACATTCACATAAGCCTTCTCGAAATGAAAGTTCATTAGAATGATGCTCATAAGGCCCTACGATAACTAAAGGTAAGGTATTTTTATCGATTTGCGTAAAATATCTTTCTTTTACAAGAGGGGGAATGTAAATGCCGATCAATTCTTGAAATTTTTTAATAGCACTGCTTGATCCTGTTCCGCAAGCTATAAGGGCAAAATTTTCATCTAATGATAAACTTTTTTTTATATCTTTTCTTGCTTGTTCGTAAGTTTGTTGAGTTTTAAAAGAATTTAAAGAGCTATCAGAATGTGTATTTGCATAGGTTGGGAGAATTTTTGAAATTTCTTTTTCTACGCATTTTAGAGCTAAAGCACTTGCTGTGAAGTCAAAATGCAAAATACCTTTTTTTAAGATCAATTCTTTTTTTAAATCTGAAATTTGCAAATACAATCCTTATAAAAATTTGCTAAAATTATACTATAAAAATGCTTTATAAAAGGAAAAATATAAAATTTAAGAACTTTGTAGATTTGCATAAGAATTTGTCTTTAAGCAAGCTTTTTGATTTTTATAGTGTGTTTGAAGGTTTTGAAAAATTAAACATTTTAAATTTTGAAGACGATATATTTACAAATATAGAGCGAATTTTGCTTGATGATTATCTAAAAATTAAAAGTTATTTTGCCTTGGATGAAACAAGTTCTTACGCTCTTACTTTGCTAGCTAAAAACAATCGTAAGCGTTTTTCTATCAATAGAAAAATTCAACATTTTAAAGCTTTATCTACACTTAAATATCTTTTAGAAACAGGTATAATAAAACTTGAGTATAGTAAGGAAGCTAAAAAAATAAAAGATAAAAGACAAAAAATCAAAAAAGAACTAAGATCTTATGTTGTCCAAGATAAGATTATATTTAGCAGCCATTTTACTCGTTTCTTTTTTTATTTTTTAAAGCCCAATGAAAAGCTTATTTTGCAAAATCGTTATAAAGAAGTTTTAGAATGTATTAAGGAAAAATTTGAACTTTATCAAAGTTTTTGTTTTGAACAGCTTTCTAGAGAATTGCTTGAGAAAAAATTCAATATCAATGGAGTGCAAAGTTACTGGGATAAGAATTTAGAACTTGATCTTTATTATCAAGATGAAAATTTGTGTTTTGTCGGAGAGGTTAAATTTAAAAATAAAAAAATTTGTAAAAATATTTTAAATCTTTTAAAATCAAAAGCAAAGTCTTTAAATTTGGCTCCAAATTATTACATTATAATCTCAAAAAATGGTTTTAGCAAGGAATTTGATAAAATATGTGAACAGAATTTGCTTTTACTTGATTTGAATGATTTTAAGATTTTATTAGAGGAATGATAAATGAATGAAAGTATTTTAAAAAGTTTAGACTCAAATGAAAAAGAAACCCTACAAAAAGGCTTAGAAAGTCTTATAGAACAAACTTATGTAATAGAAAATGAATACAAAACTTTAAATGAAAACTATAATTCCTTACGCGCAATGGTTGATGAGATTATAGAGGTGTTGCCTAGTGCACTTTGGATTTTAGATAAAGAAAAAAATATTATTTTACAAAATCAAGAAGCCTTGAAAAATCCAAAATTACTTAGTATCATTAGTCTGGATAAAATTCGTGATGAGCTTGAATTTGAAGGTAGGTTTTATGCGGTAAAAATCATAGCACATAATGAAAAAACTATAGTTTCAGCTATAGATATTAGCGATGAAAAACGCAATGAAAGGCTTGCAAGTATGGGTAGTGTAGCGGCTCATTTGGCACATGAGATAAGAAATCCTATTGGATCTATATCTTTACTTGCTTCAACTCTTTTTGCTCGTAGTGAGCTTAAAAATAAGCATATAGTTCTTGAAATCCAAAAGGCTATTGCTAGAGTAGAGCGTATCGTAAATTCAACTTTACTTTTTACTAAGGGTGTGCACATCAATGCTTTAAATTTTAATCTTTTAGAGTTAAAAGAAGAGTGTGAAAGTGCCATTAACTCTTATAATTTCACTTCTCAAATAGACTTTGAAATATCTTTTTTGGATAAGCAGATTTGTGCTGATAAAGCTCTTCTTGGTTTGGTTTTGCAAAATTTGATTTATAATGCTATTGATGCGATAGAAGAAAGCGAATGTGAAAAGCCTATGATTAAAATTTTAGCAAGTTGTGATAATGAAAAAATATGCATCAGAGTGTATGATAATGGTTGTGAAATAAAAGATGAGAAATTGGTTTTTGAAGCTTTTAAAACAACAAAACTTAAAGGCAATGGGCTTGGCTTGTCTCTTTCTAAAGAAATCATAAACGCTCATAAGGGAGAGTTAAGTTTTCAAAGCGATCCTAAGAATTTTTATTTTACCTTGCCTTTGGTGTGATAAATATTTTCTTTTCACCCCAAAACGGAACAGATTTTGCTTATATTATTTTAATATATTTAGATTGAAGGCAAAAAAATCTAAATCAAGGAATTAATATGAGTATCTTTAGTATCAATGATAACTCAAACTATAATTCTATACTTTCACAAAGTAAAGCCAATAAAGAAAGTAAAGAAAATTCTAAAATAAGTTTTGCTAATGCTTTTTTAAAACAAAATACTAGTAAGTTAAATGAAATTCAAAGTGCAAATTCACAAACTCTAGCAAGAAGTGAAGTATTAAATTCTACTAATACAACAAATACTAGCAATAACACTAATTTTAGTATAAGTAGTAAAACAAGTTCTCCTAATTATGATATATCAAGTGAATTTAAAAACTCTATTTATACTCTAAAATATAAACAAGCAGATATAAGTAATACTTCTACCAATACAGCCTATGGTTATAGTGTAGATAAAGATGGCTATATGGGAAGTGATTTTAACAAAGCTGCAGGATTGCCTGAAGATTTTAAGATACATAAATCTACTTTGGATGAGAT
>NZ_MKAH01000023.1:0-115771 GCF_001764255.1 Campylobacter sp. BCW_4341
TTTAAGTTTAATTGGTTATACTTTCATTTCCTTTTTTGAAAAAAGGACTTAAAATCTTTTAAATTATAAAGTTTCACTAACTGAGTAGATTTTATAAATTAACTTTATTTTAGATTTTTTAAGTTTTTAAATTATTTGAGTTTTTAACTTTCTTAATTTTTTAATTTAAAACTAAAAAGCTTTTTTATAAATCTTGTTTTTAATTTAAAAACTTTTCTTTTAAAAATGATTTTTTGTTTTGTTCTTTTAAATTAGTATTGTTATTCAAATCTTATTAGTCAATCTTTGAAATCTAAATAAGTGATCGATTGAGCCAGAAAGATTTAGGCATAAGCAATTATGTAAAATCTATTCAATCTAATTTAAAAAGATTAAAAGCTTTTCTTTTAATCTTTTATAACTTTTTCTTTGAAGAAAAAGATTAAACTATCTATAAAAGTAATAAGGTTTATCTCTTTAATGCAATCTAAGTAGTTTATCTATATTAGGTTGGCGGGGTAGGCCTTTAGCTTGCTTCTTAGTCAAGGCTTTGCCTTGATGCTAAAGAAGGTTTATTATGGAGAGTTTGATCCTGGCTCAGAGTGAACGCTGGCGGCGTGCCTAATACATGCAAGTCGAACGATGAAGCTTCTAGCTTGCTAGAAGTGGATTAGTGGCGCACGGGTGAGTAAGGTATAGTTAATCTGCCCTACACAAGAGGACAACAGTTGGAAACGACTGCTAATACTCTATACTCCTGCTTAACACAAGTTGAGTAGGGAAAGTTTTTCGGTGTAGGATGAGACTATATAGTATCAGCTAGTTGGTAAGGTAATGGCTTACCAAGGCTATGACGCTTAACTGGTCTGAGAGGATGATCAGTCACACTGGAACTGAGACACGGTCCAGACTCCTACGGGAGGCAGCAGTAGGGAATATTGCGCAATGGGGGAAACCCTGACGCAGCAACGCCGCGTGGAGGATGACACTTTTCGGAGCGTAAACTCCTTTTCTTAGGGAAGAATTCTGACGGTACCTAAGGAATAAGCACCGGCTAACTCCGTGCCAGCAGCCGCGGTAATACGGAGGGTGCAAGCGTTACTCGGAATCACTGGGCGTAAAGGGCGCGTAGGCGGATTATCAAGTCTCTTGTGAAATCTAATGGCTTAACCATTAAACTGCTTGGGAAACTGATAGTCTAGAGTGAGGGAGAGGCAGATGGAATTGGTGGTGTAGGGGTAAAATCCGTAGATATCACCAAGAATACCCATTGCGAAGGCGATCTGCTGGAACTCAACTGACGCTAAGGCGCGAAAGCGTGGGGAGCAAACAGGATTAGATACCCTGGTAGTCCACGCCCTAAACGATGTACACTAGTTGTTGGGATGCTAGTCATCTCAGTAATGCAGCTAACGCATTAAGTGTACCGCCTGGGGAGTACGGTCGCAAGATTAAAACTCAAAGGAATAGACGGGGACCCGCACAAGCGGTGGAGCATGTGGTTTAATTCGAAGATACGCGAAGAACCTTACCTGGGCTTGATATCCTAAGAACCTTATAGAGATATGAGGGTGCTAGCTTGCTAGAACTTAGAGACAGGTGCTGCACGGCTGTCGTCAGCTCGTGTCGTGAGATGTTGGGTTAAGTCCCGCAACGAGCGCAACCCACGTATTTAGTTGCTAACGGTTCGGCCGAGCACTCTAAATAGACTGCCTTCGTAAGGAGGAGGAAGGTGTGGACGACGTCAAGTCATCATGGCCCTTATGCCCAGGGCGACACACGTGCTACAATGGCATATACAATGAGACGCAATACCGCGAGGTGGAGCAAATCTATAAAATATGTCCCAGTTCGGATTGTTCTCTGCAACTCGAGAGCATGAAGCCGGAATCGCTAGTAATCGTAGATCAGCCATGCTACGGTGAATACGTTCCCGGGTCTTGTACTCACCGCCCGTCACACCATGGGAGTTGATTTCACTCGAAGCCGGAATACTAAACTAGTTACCGTCCACAGTGGAATCAGCGACTGGGGTGAAGTCGTAACAAGGTAACCGTAGGAGAACCTGCGGTTGGATCACCTCCTTTCTAGAGTACAAAGTAATAAGTCTCACAACTATTACTTCAAATATATAAACTCAATTGATTCTTGTTTAGATTTCAAAGATTGATTAAAGCTAATTGTTTATGGGGAATTAGCTCAGCTGGGAGAGCGCCTGCTTTGCACGCAGGAGGTCAGCGGTTCGATCCCGCTATTCTCCACCATTTATTAAGGGCCTATAGCTCAGCTGGTTAGAGTGCACCCCTGATAAGGGTGAGGTCACAAGTTCAAGTCTTGTTAGGCCCACCATAAAAAAGATTTGAATAAAAAAGCTTTAAAATCTAAAGCAAGTATATAAAGTAGATTAAATATAAAATATAAACTCTATACTTAGATTTATTTTTTTATCTTTAACTATAAAAGAATATACTTTATATAGATATAAGTAGCATATACATTATGTATTTATATTTATAATGATTATATTAATATATATACTTCCTTTAGGTTTTAAACCTAAATGTTCTTTTTAATTATCATTGTTAAGAGTCACAAGCAAGTTTTAATAAAAACAATTTTACAGGACTTGTTAAAGGATAAAACCTATTTATCTTTTCTTTGGTTTAACTTATATCTTTTAATTATCTTTATCTTTAAAATAAAGAGAATATTAGATTTAAGATTTATAAATTAAAGACAAGTTTCAAACTCACAGCTTAGTTGAGACTAAATCATTTAGTTCTATATTAAGGTTTGAATGCTTTCCGTCTTAAGATAAAGAAGTCTTATCATAAAAACTTTAACAAGGAAGTGATGCGTTTTAGAATCAATAAAAAAGGTAGAAGTTAGGTTATATCTAACTTTTATGCAAATTGTTTTTTTAGTGATTAAGAATTGAAGCTTTATCTACATTAATTTTTTAATGAATGTTTAGTTTATTTCGTTTTAAGCCTAATATCTTTTAGGTTGGCGGGGTAGGCCTTTAGCTTTGGTTCTTTAAGATGAGCTTTGCTCATCTGCTAAAAGAACATCAAAAGGTAAGCTACTAAGAGCGAATGGTGGATGCCTTGACTGGTAAAGGCGATGAAGGACGTACTAGACTGCGATAAGCTACGGGGAGCTGTCAAGAAGCTTTGATCCGTAGATTTCCGAATGGGGCAACCCAATGTATAGAGATATACATTACCTATATAGGAGCGAACGAGGGGAATTGAAACATCTTAGTACCCTCAGGAAAAGAAATCAATAGAGATTGCGTCAGTAGCGGCGAGCGAAAGCGCAAGAGGGCAAACCCAGTGCTTGCACTGGGGGTTGTAGGACTGCAATGTGCAAGAGCTGAGTTTAGCAGAACATTCTGGAAAGTATAGCCATAGAGGGTGATAGTCCCGTATGCGAAAAACAAAGCTTAGCTAGCAGTATCCTGAGTAGGGCGGGACACGAGGAATCCTGTCTGAATCCGGGTCGACCACGATCCAACCCTAAATACTAATACCAGATCGATAGTGCACAAGTACCGTGAGGGAAAGGTGAAAAGAACTGAGGTGATCAGAGTGAAATAGAACCTGAAACCATTTGCTTACAATCATTCAGAGCACTATGTAGCAATACAGTGTGATGGACTGCCTTTTGCATAATGAGCCTGCGAGTTGTGGTGTCTGGCAAGGTTAAGCAAACGCGAAGCCGTAGCGAAAGCGAGTCTGAATAGGGCGCTTAGTCAGATGCTGCAGACCCGAAACGAAGTGATCTATCCATGAGCAAGTTGAAGCTAGTGTAAGAACTAGTGGAGGACTGAACCCATAGGCGTTGAAAAGCCCCGGGATGACTTGTGGATAGGGGTGAAAGGCCAATCAAACTTCGTGATAGCTGGTTCTCTCCGAAATATATTTAGGTATAGCGTTGTGTCGTAATATAAGGGGGTAGAGCACTGAATGGGCTAGGGCATACACCAATGTACCAAACCCTATCAAACTCCGAATACCTTATATGTAATCACAGCAGTCAGGCGGCGAGTGATAAAATCCGTCGTCAAGAGGGAAACAACCCAGACTACCAGCTAAGGTCCCTAAATCTTACTTAAGTGGAAAACGATGTGAAGTTACTTAAACAACCAGGAGGTTGGCTTAGAAGCAGCCATCCTTTAAAGAAAGCGTAATAGCTCACTGGTCTAGTGATTTTGCGCGGAAAATATAACGGGGCTAAAGTAAGTACCGAAGCTGTAGACTTGCACACAACTTAGATTATTTAAGTTTAGAATATAAAAAACTAAGTTATATGTTTTAAGTTATATTTTTACTGATTTTTATAGAGTAAAGATAGAAATAAAACTTAGTAAAATCAGTAAAAATATTCTTGGTTTAAAGTTTAAGTAGTTTAAGTTGTGTGCAAGTGGTAGGAGAGCGTTCTACTTGCGTCGAAGGTATACCGGTAAGGAGTGCTGGAGCGAATAGAAGTGAGCATGCAGGCATGAGTAGCGATAATTAATGTGAGAATCATTAACGCCGTAAACCCAAGGTTTCCTACGCGATGCTCGTCATCGTAGGGTTAGTCGGGTCCTAAGTCGAGTCCGAAAGGGGTAGACGATGGCAAATTGGTTAATATTCCAATACCAACATTAGTGTGCGATGGAAGGACGCTTAGGGCTAAGGGGGCTAGCGGATGGAAGTGCTAGTCTA
Source organism: Campylobacter sp. BCW_4341 (assembly GCF_001764255.1). Classification (NCBI taxonomy): domain Bacteria; kingdom Pseudomonadati; phylum Campylobacterota; class Epsilonproteobacteria; order Campylobacterales; family Campylobacteraceae; genus Campylobacter; species Campylobacter sp. BCW_4341. The sequence continues at coordinate 4,692 of NZ_MKAH01000023.1, forward strand.
AGGTCGTAGGAGCTTATATAGGCAAATCCGTATAAGAACACTCCGAGAACTGAAAGGCTTTTTGAAGTCTTCGGATGGATAGAAGAACCCCTGATGCCGTCGAGCCAAGAAAAGTTTCTAAGTTTAGCTAATGTTGCCCGTACCGTAAACCGACACAGGTGGGTGGGATGAGTATTCTAAGGCGCGTGGAAGAACTCTCTTTAAGGAACTCTGCAAAATAGCACCGTATCTTCGGTATAAGGTGTGGTTAGCTTCGTACTAGGATTTACTCCGAAAGCGAAGAAACTTACAACAAAGAGTCCCTCCCGACTGTTTACCAAAAACACAGCACTCTGCTAACTCGTAAGAGGATGTATAGGGTGTGACGCCTGCCCGGTGCTCGAAGGTTAATTGATGGGGTTAGCATTAGCGAAGCTCTTGATCGAAGCCCGAGTAAACGGCGGCCGTAACTATAACGGTCCTAAGGTAGCGAAATTCCTTGTCGGTTAAATACCGACCTGCATGAATGGCGTAACGAGATGGGAGCTGTCTCAAAGAGGGATCCAGTGAAATTGTAGTGGAGGTGAAAATTCCTCCTACCCGCGGCAAGACGGAAAGACCCCGTGGACCTTTACTACAGCTTGACACTGCTACTTGGATAAGAATGTGCAGGATAGGTGGGAGGCTTTGAGTATATGACGCCAGTTGTATATGAGCCGTTGTTGAGATACCACTCTTTCTTATTTGGGTAGCTAACCAGCTTGAGTTATCCTCAAGTGGGACAATGTCTGGTGGGTAGTTTGACTGGGGCGGTCGCCTCCCAAATAATAACGGAGGCTTACAAAGGTTGGCTCAGAACGGTTGGAAATCGTTCGTAGAGTATAAAGGTATAAGCCAGCTTAACTGCAAGACATACAAGTCAAGCAGAGACGAAAGTCGGTCTTAGTGATCCGGTGGTTCTGTGTGGAAGGGCCATCGCTCAAAGGATAAAAGGTACCCCGGGGATAACAGGCTGATCTCCCCCAAGAGCTCACATCGACGGGGAGGTTTGGCACCTCGATGTCGGCTCATCGCATCCTGGGGCTGGAGCAGGTCCCAAGGGTATGGCTGTTCGCCATTTAAAGCGGTACGCGAGCTGGGTTCAGAACGTCGTGAGACAGTTCGGTCCCTATCTGCCGTGGGCGTAAGAAGATTGAAGAGATTTGACCCTAGTACGAGAGGACCGGGTTGAACAAACCACTGGTGTAGCTGTTGTTCTGCCAAGAGCATCGCAGCGTAGCTAAGTTTGGAAAGGATAAACGCTGAAAGCATCTAAGCGTGAAGCCAACTCTAAGATGAATCTTCTCTAAGCTCTCTAGAAGACTACTAGTTTGATAGGCTGGGTGTGTAATGGATGAAAGTCCTTTAGCTGACCAGTACTAATAGAGCGTTTGGCTTATCTTTAATAAAGCATCACTTCCTTGTTAAGGTTTTTAATAAGACTTTGAATATAGATAATATTTAGAGTTTAATAGAAATCTTTCAAGTAAAGTTTATATTAGAACTTGCTCTTAACATTGTTTTTTAAGTATTCTATATAAAAACTTATTAAAGATAAAAGATAAGTAAAGAAGAAAGAGAATAAAGAAAAAAATAAAGAAATAAAAGATTAAGCTTTATTTATAAATTAAATCTTTCAAAGAATATTTAAATAACAATGTCCGTGATTATACAGATGTGGAAACGCCTTGCTCCATCCCGAACCAAGAAGCTAAGCACATCGTGGGTGATGATACTACGCCTTACTGGCAGGGGGAAAGTAGCTCATTGCGGACTTGTTAAATGTCTTCATTACTTACTTTATATATAAATCCTATGTTTATTTTTATTGTTGTTTTAGATGACACTTAGAATAGTGTTTAAAAAAAGTTTGTTGCTAGTTAGGGGTTTTAGAGAGAATAGGGTGTTTTTAGGGGTTTGTAAAGTTTAATATATATTTGTATGGATTGTATAAATTTAGTTCTTTTAAAAAAGTTGTTTGCGTGATCGGCTACTTGGTTTATTGATAGAATTTTAAATAAAAAATAGAAATTAATATATAAATTCACGATGAAATTGTTAATTTTATTAATTATTAAGTTTAATTAACATAAACTTTATATATAAAAGTTAATATAATTTAAATAAGATAATTTATATCTTAAACTATTTATTTCATAATTATATTATCTTAAAAATTTTATTTATAAGGTGTATCTTATGAAAAAGCTTATTTCTAAGGGAAAGGTTTTAACCCTATTACTTGGGGTGGGATTTGCTTTAAATGTGAGTAGCGCAGAAAATTCAAATGTTCTTATTCAAGGAGAAGCTGCACAAGATGGCGATACTAAACCAAGAACGCTTGAGGGTTATGTGCACCAAGAAGATGCGTTTTTTAAATATCTTAAAGAACATCATCCTATGTTTAAATATGAAAAAGAATGTCGTATAGTAGGTAAATATGCTATTAGTGATAGGGAAGAAGAATATGTAGAATTTTCTAATGGTCCTACTTTTGCACAGCAAAACAATCTAGCTCATACTTCAGTGACTTATCGTTTAGGAATGGAATCTTTTTTAGATTTTCCAAATAAATTTGTAGGTCCAAAAAAATGTGGTGAATGTCATCCTGCTCAATATAAAGCTTGGGAAAGATCACGTCATGCAAAAACCGTTCGTTTTCCTGATGAGTTTGAAGAAGTAGGAAATGATTTAAAAAAACCTATGTATAACTCACAATCTACTATTTTACCAGATGGAATTTATCCTGATGATGTCTATGCTGTAATTGGAACACCTAGAACAAAATATGGTTTTATTGATAGATGGTTGGTTCGTGGAACTTATCATGTTGAAGATGGAAATCTTAGTAATATGACAGGAAAAATTGTAGCTGGCGGCAATCAATTCTCAAGGCTTTGGAGTGAGTTTTTAACACCTGAAATGACCAAAAAAATAGCAGAATTTTCTCCAGGTTTCCCTACTACTATGGAACAATTTGGAGGTAATGGCTCTCAAGTTTGGGGAACAAATTCTTATGCAGCACAATATCGTAAAAATATGCTTTTTCAGCCTGCAAGTTCTTATTGTGAAACCTGTCATAGTTTTAAATTTGATTTTAAAAGCAAAGAAGAATTTTATAAAGCTTTAGGAAATACTCAAGAGCTTAGAAAACATACAATTTCAAAAGGTATTTCTTGTGAAGAATGTCATGGTGCAGGTGCTCATCTTTATGGTGCTAGAGGTGCAGGTATGCCATCAAACTGCGAAAGATGTCATCAAAGATTTTCTTATAATGAAGAAGATGCTAAGAAAAATCCTAGAAAACCATTTAATGCCTTCTTTAAATCTAGCTGTCCAGCTTGTGGAACTGAAGGTGCGCAAATGTATAGTTCAGCTCACTATGATAAGGGTATGAGATGTTCTACTTGCCACGATCCTCATGAGGTTACTTTCAATGATTGGAAAGATGGATATACTAAAGTAGGGCTTAAAAAAACTTGTACAGATTGTCATGACACACAAGCTAGCTTCTTTAAACAAGGAGGAATTCATTCAAAAGATAATTGTACAGCTTGTCACATGCCAAATATGATGAGTTGTGAAAACTTTGGAGCAGTTCAAAATCCCGATAAAGGTGGATTTGATAATGTTAGAGCTTCTCACATTTGGAAAATAAAAGTTGATAAAACTGCTAAAACTCTTAATCCGCCAGAAGGTAAAGAAAGATCTCCAAAAACTCCAGGATGGACCATCGCTAGAGATGATGATGGAAGATTTTTCCTTGATTTAATGTGGGCTTGTGGACGTACAAGTTTTAGTGATCCAAATTTAATGGGGCCAGGTGCAAGTGGATGTCACAGTGCGGTTCAATCAAATTTACCTAAAAAACTTCATTTTACAGATCAAGAGACTATCTATGACATTGTTGTAGGTTGGCAAAAACCTGTAAAAGATGGATATGAAAATATTCTTAAAGGCGTGAAAGAAATTGATAAAGCTATGGCTGAAAATCCTAAACTTTCTGTAGAGAAAAAATCTCGTGTTATTACTTTGGCAAATCAAGCAAGGGCTATTGCAGAAAAATTGCAAAAAGATGGTTCTTGGGGTGTGCATGGTCCTGTTTACTCCAAAAAAATAGTAGATGAGGCTTTGGTTTATATACAAGAAGCTAAAAATATTTTAAAATAAAATTTTCGCCCATTTTTTGGGCGAGTTTAAGGAGTAAATTTTGAAACAAAGTTTAATAAAATTTATATTGCTTGCTGTTTTTTGTTTTTCAACCCCTTTTTTACTTGCCGACGGAAAAATTCAAATAGGTATAGTTGAAGGTGTAACTCCTATCAGCATGAAAGATGCTGAAAAACTTTTAGGGCAAAAAAATGTATATTTTGTGGATGTTAATTCCAAGGAAGAAAGAGAAGTTGCAGGTAATATACCTAATGCTGTTTTAGTTGATGCGCAAAATTGGCAAAATTTATTACCTGATGATTTTAATACAACTTTAATTTTTTATGGGTCGAATCGTTTTACTTTTGATGCTTCTAATATTGCAAATTTAAGCCAAAAATTAGGCTATACCCATGTTTATGTTATGTTAGATGGTATAGAATCTTGGGTGCTTTCTGGAAGAAAAGTTCAAAAAGAACAAATAGAAAAATGGCAAAACGCTAAAAATTTAGATGATTTTAAAGATAGTATTCATTCAAGAATGTATTTTGGAGATGTTCCAAGTTGTAGGGATTGCCACGGAAAAGGCGAAGATAAAAAATCTATTCGCTACAATAATGCTGCAAATTTAGATTTTATCAATAAAAACTGTGCAAGTTGTCATAAAGATGTAGATAAAGAATTTAAACACAGCATTCATCAAAATATCAGCCAAATACAACTTGATAAAGATGGAAAAAAGAAAAAAATTCCAACTTGTACCACTTGTCATGATATCCACAACAACGATCCGTTAATGAATGCAATGACCTTAAAACAAAGAAGTGATTTTAAATGCGGTGAATGTCATCAAGATAAACAAGATCGCTATCATGATACTTTCCATGGTAAGGCTATGGTATTAAATAGTCCTGGTAGTGCTCCAAAAATCGCAGCCTGTTATGATTGTCACGGCAAACACAATATTTTAAAAGTTGAAGATTTAAACTCAACCCTATCGTCTTTAAATCGTGTTCAAACTTGTGCACAGTGTCATCCAAATTCTAATGAAAATTTTGCCAATTTTATTGCACATGCTGATCATAGTGATGGAGAAAACTATCCTTTACTTCACGGTGCTTATATCTTTATGACCGCTTTAGTAATAGGAGTTTTTGTGTTCTTTGGTTTGCATACTTTACTTTGGAGTATAAGACTGATTTTAGCAAGACTTTCACATCCTATAGAATGGAAAAAAGCAAAAGAAAATGCACACAATGACAAGGTTTTAATCAAACGTTTTTCAACCTTCCATAAAATTCAGCATTTCTTTATGGCGGCAAGTTTCTTAGGACTTGCTTTCTCAGGTTTGCCGCAAAAATTTTATACCGCTCCTTGGGCGCAAACCATGATAGATCTTATGGGTGGACCAATCGGTGCAACCATAGTGCATCATATTAGTGCTATTGTTATGTTTATAGTCTTTTTCTCTCATATTGAAGAAATCATACTTGTAAACTGGAAAAGAAGAGATTTAGTGCGTGATCCACAAACAGGAAAACTTGATAAAATGAAAATTTTAAAAGCCCTTTTTGGACCTGATTCTTTAATGCCAAATTGGCAGGACTTTAAAGATATGAAAGCACATTTTAAATGGTTTTTTGGCATGGGTGAAAGACCACAATTTGACCGCTGGACTTATTGGGAAAAATTTGATTATCTAGCAGTATTTTGGGGTATGTTTGTTATAGGACTTTCAGGATTGGTTTTATGGTTCCCTACTTTCTTTAGTACCTTTTTACCAGGTTGGATGATCAATCTTTGTTCTTTAGTGCACTCTGATGAAGCTTTACTTGCAACAGGATTTATCTTTGCAATCCACTTCTTCAATACTCATTTTAGAGCAGATCGCTTCCCTATGGATATGGTAATTTTCTCAGGAACCCAAAGTGAAGCCGAGATTAAACAAGAAAGAAATGCGTATTATCAACGCCTAAAAGAAAGCGGAAGGCTTGAAAGTTTATATGAGAAAAACTCTAAATTTAATTCTTATAAAAGCATTGCTAAATTAGCAGGTTATTTGATGCTGATTACGGGAATGATCTTTTTATTCTTGATGATTTATGCTTTTATAGTGGATTTGTTAAAATAATAATTGCCTAGGTTTTCTAGGCAATTTAAATGAAAGGATTTGATGTTAAAAAAACTGATTTTAGGATTTATAATATTGTTATTTTGTGCTTGTAATAATGAAAAAATAGATGAAAATATTCTTTCTAAAGGAACAAAAACTACAGAACAATACAAACAAGATGCAAACAATCTTGATCTCAATTCTTACAAAGAAATCGCAGAATTTTTTAAAGACAATCAAAATATTGTTTTTTCTGACAAACCTGTGCTAATTATTTTTAGTGCAAATAATTGTGTTTATTGCGATAAATTAAAACACGAAATTCAAAACAACAAAGAAGTTCAAAATATCTTAAAAAACACATATAATTCTTATTATATCAATACAAGTTATCATAAAATTCATAATTACGATAATAAAAAAACAAGCACAGAAGAACTTTCAAGAGAATTCAATATAGACGCTACGCCTACTTTGGTATTTTTTACTCCTAAACATAAAACTTTACTGATTTATCCTGGTTTTATGAGTGCTAAACGCCTTGCTTTGACTATGGAAATTTTAAAAGATGAAAAAAATCAAAAGCTTAATGAAGATAAGCTTTTTAAAACACTTTTTCTAGCATACAAGGAGAAAAATGTTTAAGAAAAGCTTTTTTTCCTTTTGGATGAGTCTTATTTTACTTTTTATCTATGCTCTTTCTTGTGCAGTAGCGACTTTTGTCGAAAATGATTTTGGCGCAAATGCTGCTAAAGCCTTAGTTTATAATGCTTTATGGTTTGATATCTTACACCTTTTGCTTTTAATCAATCTTATAGGTATTATTTTTATACACAAACTTTTACAAAGAAAAAAATATGCTTCCTTGCTCTTGCATAGTGCTTTTATAGTAATTTTACTTGGCGCTGCAATCACGCGTTATTTTGGCATAGAAGGAGGTATGCACATTAGAGAAGGACAAAGTTCTGATATCATTGTGACAAGAGATGAATTTATAGCCTTAATGCTTTATAATGATGAAGGTAAGGTTGTAGAATATCAATCCTTTGGAGTAGCTTTTAATCCTTTACTCCATAATAGTTTTGAAAAAAAAGTTTCCATGCAGCAAAATAAAACTATAAATTTAAAACTACTTGATTATGAAAAAGCTCCTAATGTAATGAGCAATCCTATCATCAAAATGCAAATTTCTTTTAATAATGAAAGCAAAGAAATTTTACTCACTCCAAATTACAACAATGAAAATGTTTTACCTTTTAGACTAGGAGGTGAAATTTTTGCACTCAACTGGGGTCCTGAAGAGATCAAACTGCCTTTTTCTTTGGCTTTAAAAGATTTTATCCTAGATCGCTACGCAGGTTCTATGAGTCCTTCTTCTTATGCTTCAGATATAGAAGTGATCGATCAAGATAAAAGTTTTGAGTATAAAATTTTTATGAATAATGTTTTAGATTATGGCGGATATAGATTTTTTCAAAGTTCTTATGATCAAGACGAACAAGGCACCATACTTTCAGTCAATAAAAATCCTGGAAAAATTCCAACCTATATAGGCTATACTTTGCTGACTTTAGGTTTTTTATGGATTTTATTTGCTAAAAACTCAAGATTTCAAAAATTATCAAACTATCTTAAAAATCAAAAAAATCTTTTATTAATTCTTTTTTGTCTTTTTGCTTTTAACATAAAAAGTTTTGCCGATGAAAATACCTTAAAGCTTATACAAAATATCAAAGAAAATTCTGCAAAACATTCTATGCTTTTTGGAAGCTTACTTGTGCAAGACTTTGATGGCAGGATAAAACCTATCGATACTTTAGCGATGAATTACATTCATAAGATTACCAAAAAAAATGATTTTTTAGGTTTAAACTATAATCAAATTTTTCTTGGTATGATGATGTATCCACAACATTTTAGACAAATAAAAATGATTAGCGTAAAAACTGCAAAGCTAAAAGAAATTTTAGGTGTAGATAAAAATGAAAAATATCTTGCTTATGATGATGTTTTTGATGGAGATTTTTACAAACTTTCAAACTATATAGAAGAAGTAAATCGCAAAAAACCTACTCTAAGAGATCAGTTTGATAAAGATATTTTAGCTCTTGATGAAAAAATCAACACTGCTTTTTATATCTATAGCGGAGAAATTTTTAGAATATTTCCTGATCCAAGCCAAAAAACCTATACTTGGTATTCTCCTGCTACACCTATGCCTTTTGATTTAAAGGATATAGAAAATATACAAAGCTTATTGGCAAAATATTTTTTTGATTTTGAACAAGCTTTTAGTACCAAAGATTTTTCTAAAGCCGATGAAAGTTTAGAAAGACTTAAAAATTTCCAAAATTTTTATAGATCAAATCTTATCCCTACACCTACTCAAATTTCTTTAGAGCTTTTTTTAAATCATTATAATATTTTTGACAATCTCACCCCTATTTATCTTTTACTAGGTAGTATGCTTTTTATCTTATTAGTCTATGAAATTTTAAGCCTTAAAAAAGCTCCAAAAATGCTTAAAAATGCCATTTTTATTCTCATTGCTTTAAGTGTTTTAGCTCATGCTTTAGCTTTAATCTTTCGTTGGTATGTAGGAGATCACGCTCCTTGGAGTAATGCTTATGAAAGTATGGTTTATATAGCTTTTGCTTGTGCTTTTGCGGGACTTGTTTTTTATAAAAGATCTTCTTTAGCGCTTTGTACCGCAAGTATTATGGCTGGAATTTCTCTTTTTGTAGCACATCTTGGTTTTATGGATCCACAAATTACAAATCTTGTGCCCGTTTTAAAATCCTATTGGCTTAATATCCATGTTTCTATCATCACTGCAAGCTATGGATTTTTAGGACTTTGCTTTTTGCTTGGAGTATTTAGCTTGATTTTATTTATGTTAAGAAATCCAAAAAAAGCTCAAATAGATCAAAGTATTTTAAGCTTACATTGTATCAACGAAATGGCGATGATAATAGGACTTGCTTTACTCACTATAGGAAATTTCTTAGGTGGAGTTTGGGCAAACGAAAGCTGGGGAAGATACTGGGGTTGGGATTCTAAAGAAACTTGGGCTTTAATTTCTATTATTGTTTATACTATGATTTTACATCTTAGATTTATCTCAAAATTTAACAATCCTTACGCCTTTGCAAGTGCGAGTGTTATAGGATTTTATTCTATTTTGATGACTTATTTTGGGGTAAATTTCTATCTATCAGGATTGCATTCTTATGCAGCAGGAGATCCTGTGCCTGTGCCTAAATTTTTATATTTTTTCATTGCTTTTACAGTGATTTTAATTTTAGGAGCATTTTTTAAAAGAAGACTTAAAAATCCTGTATAAATTTACCCTTGAAATTTCAAGGGTAAATAAGAAGTTAGAATTCTTTTCTTGTATCCATAGAACCTACGATTTTTCCAGTTTTTGGATCGACCATGATAGCATTTACATCACCCATATAAGGTTCTTTTGTGATTTTATAGCCCATTTTTTCAAGATTGTTTTGCACATCTTTGATGATTCCAAAAGGCTCTGTTCTGATTTCATCAGGTAGCCACTGCATGTGAAATCTTGGAGATTCTACCGCTGTTGATATATCCATTTTATGATCGATCACATTTGAAATCACTTGTAAAACTGTCGTGATGATCCTAGAACCACCTGGGCTACCTACTACCATAAATACTTTTCCATCTTTTAGTATGATAGTTGGACTCATAGAGCTTAAAGGTCTTTTTTAGGTTTTATAGCATTAGCTTCTCCGCCTACAAGTCCGTATAAATTTGGCACCCCTGGTTTGATTGAAAAATCATCGATTTCATCATTGAGTAAAAACCCTGCCCCTTCAACCGCAGCACCTGAACCATAACTCGCATTGATAGTATAGGTAATGCTTACAGCATTGCCTTTGCTATCTAGTACAGAATAATGAGTGGTATTATGTCCTTCGTGAATTTGCCCTAAACCAGGTTTTACTTTTGAGCTTGGCAAAGCCTTATCTTTTGGAATTTTTGCATAAATTTCTTTGGCGTATTCTTTGCTTGTAAGTTTATCAAGTGGGATTTTTACAAAATCAGGATCGCCCATGTATTCTGATCTATCCGCATAAGCTTGACGCATGGCTTCAGTCATTATGTGTAAAGTTTTAGAGCTTGCAAAGCCTAAATTTTCTATATTGGCATTTTCCATGATATTTAAAATTTCGATGATATGAGCACCCCCACTGCTAGGTGGTGACATGGAAATGATATCATAACCCCTATAAGTGCCTTCTACGGGTTTTCTCCAAATAGCTTGGTATTGTGCTAGATCTTCTTTAGTGATAATGCCTTTGTTTTTAGCCATATCCGTTGCTATTAAATCAGCGATTTTTCCCTTATAAAAAGCATCAGGACCTTCCTTTGCGATAAGTTTTAAAGTTTTTGCTAGATCTTTTTGGACAAACAAATCCCCGCTTTTATAAGTGCTGCCATCTTTTTTAAGGAAATATTTGCTTGAACTAGGAAATTCTTTAAACATATCTTTAGCTTCTAGCATGGTTTGTTCTTGTCTATCGTTGATGAGATAACCTTTTTCAGCTAGTTTTATAGCAGGAGCCATCAAGTCTTTTAGTTTCATAGTGCCGTAGCGATCAAGCATAGCACTCATACCTTTAACCGTTCCTGGTACTCCAGCAGCTAGATAACCTATAGTTGAAGCATCTTTTATAACTTCTCCTTTGCTATCAAGATACATATTTCTGCTTGCTTTTAAAGGTGCCATTTCTCTAAAATCAAGCGTGGTATTTTCTCCATTGGCTAGATGAATGACTGCAAAGCCACCACCACCTATGTTTCCTGCTGCAGGATGCACTACAGCCAAAGCATAACCTACTGCTACAGCTGCATCTATGCCATTTCCGCCTTTGTCAAGAACTTCTTTGCCTATTTTATTGGCTAGTTCATGACTTGATAAAACAAGTCCTGTGCCCGTTCTATCTTGTATAGGTGGATTAGCTGCACCAAAACTTAGCGTGATTGAAATCGCAAATATAGCTAAATAACGCATTTTGCTCCTTTTTAATGATATATAGAATTATTGTAACAAAACTAGGGGTATTGATAAATTTAAAAAATGATATATTTTTATAAAAATATTTAAAATTTTAAAATTTTGTATAAAATATTCTCATTTTATATAATTATTTTTTTATAAAATTACAAAAAGTAACTTTTAAATTTTATACCAAACTTGAGATTTTTTTGCTAAAATATTTAAAATTTATTGAAAGTGCAATATGAAATTTGAAGCTATAAATGAAAAAGAATTTTTAAGTCCCTACCACCGCAAAAAGCCTATCTTAGAAACAGAATTAAACGAATTTATCAAAACTTTAAAAGACTATAAAATAAATTTAGAAAACAATCTCAAAAACAACGAAGATTCTCTTGTGGCAAATGCTCTTAGCAAATTTTTTGAAAATTTATCTTTCCAATGCGAAGTCAAAAGCATACACAAAGGCAACAGCGGTATAGACTTAGCCTTAAAAAAAGATGGCCTTACTCAAGTCATCATCGAAGCAAAATTGCCTAATTCTAGAGAATTTTTTAGCCCAAGCAAACCTAATTGCAAGGCTTTGCATGAATGCATTTTATACTATCTTCGCGAAAGAAAAGCGTTAAATTCATCGCTTAAGCACATCATCATCACGGATTTTTATAGCTTTTTTATCTTTAAGGCGGATTTGTTTGAAGAGCTTTTTAACAAAAGCAAGTATTTTAAAGAAGCTTTTGAAAATTTTGAAAGCAAAAACTCGCTTTTTAAAGGCAATACCGACGAAATTTATAAAGAATTTGAAAAGATTTTAAATGGCGATAGCACTTTAAAAGGGCTTTTTGTGGATTTAAAACCTATCTTAGAGCAAGATAAATTAAGCTTTAGTAAGCTTAAGCCTTTGTTCAAAATTTTTAGCAAAGATTGTTTGCTAGGTGAGTTTAACCCCAACGATGCAAATTCACTCAACAACGCTTTTTACAAAGAGCTTTTATATATCTTAGGGCTTTGTGAGAGTAAACAAAACTCAAAACTCATCATCGCAAAAAGTGAAGAAAGCAAAGAAGAGCAAGGCACTTTCTACACCGCTATAAACTCTAAGCTTAAAGAAGAAAATTTTGAAACCATCTTAAAACTTTTGATCTTATGGCTTAATCGCATTTTGTTTTTAAAGCTTATAGAGTCAAATTTGGTGCGTTTTAATGATGATAAAAATTTGAAATTTTTAAATTTCAAAAAAATCCCTGATTTTGACAAGCTTAGCGAACTTTTCTTTGAAGTCTTAGCCAAAGAAAAAAGCATGAGAAAGAAAAGCGAATTTGCTTATCTGCCTTATCTAAATTCTTCTTTGTTTGAAAAACAAAGCATAGAAAACACACTTGAAATTTCAAGCTTAAGTAATGACTTAAAGCTTTTTTACTATAAAAACACCGTGCTAAAAGATGATAAATGCAAGGCTAAAAAAGGACAAGTGGGGCTTTTGGAATACTTGTTTGAATTTTTAGATAGCTTTGATTTTGGTAGCGATGATGAGCAAAGCGAAATTTTAAGCCAAAAAGAACTCATAAGCTCAAGCGTTTTAGGAAATGTGTTTGAAAAACTCAATGGCTACAAAGAAGGGAGCTTTTACACGCCAAGCTTTATCACTTCTTATATGTGTAAAGAAAGCATCACAAAAGTTGTGCTTGATAAATTCAATGCTCAATTTGATCTTGATGCTAAAGATATAAGCGAGTTAAGAAGATCTTTAAGGAAAGAAGATAAAAAGATACAAAAAGAGCTTTTAAACTCTATAAAAATTTGCGATCCTGCGGTGGGAAGCGGGCATTTTTTAGTTTCTGCTTTAAATGTTATGTTAAGCATTTATGATGAGCTAAATCTTTTTGATGAAGAGTTTTACCTAGAAGTGCAAAACGATGAAATTCTCATCACGGGTAGAAAAGGCGAGTTTATAGAGTATAAACGCCCAAGCACGCCTAAAGATAAAGCCCATCTTATCCAGCAAGAGCTTTTTTACACTAAAAAAGACATCATAGAAAACAACCTTTTTGGAGTCGATATCAACCCTAACTCATGCGAGATCACCAAGCTAAGGCTTTGGATAGAGCTTTTAAAACATAGTTTTTATCAAAGCTTTGATGATGAGAATTATCACGATCTTAAAATATTGCCAAATATCGATATAAACATAAAATGCGGAAATTCTTTGGTATCTTACTTTGAAACAGGCAAAAGCCTAAACCACTATCCTAACATCAAAGAACGCATCAATAAATACAAACGCATAGTAAAAGACTATAAAGAAGGCTTTTACACAGATAAAAGCCACATCAGCCAAGAGATAAAAAATCTCAAAATTTCTTTTAAAAATTTCTGCTTTGCGGATAAATTTAAAAAAGAAATGAAAGGCTTTAACGATAAATGTGAAAAATACTCTAAAAAATACGGAAATTTCTTAGCCATAAATGATGAAAATTTGAAATTCTTTGTTAGTGCGAATTTGACTCTTTTTGACTTTGATGAAAAAGAAGCCACAAAAGAATTTGCAAATCTTAAAAAAGAATACGACAATATCTTCAACCTAGAAAGCAATCATCCTTTTGAATGGCGTTTTGAATTCCCTGAAATTTTGGACGATGATGGAAATTTCAAAGGCTTTGATCTCATCATCGGCAATCCACCTTATATAAGACAAGAGGAGCTTAAAGAACTCAAGCCCCATTTAGCTAAAAATTATAAGGTTTATAAAGGCACGAGCGATATTTATACTTATTTTTATGAACTAGGATTTAATGTTTTAAAAGATAGGGGGGGGGTATTGAGCTATATCACTTCTAACAAATACACGCGTGCAGGATATGGGGAAGCTTTGCGTGAATTTTTGCTTAAAAATGTTAAGGTTTTAGAATACACTGATTTAAACGGTATAAAAGTTTTTGATAGTGCTACGGTGGATACTTCCATACTTTGTTTTGAAAAATCAAAAAGCAAAGATAATAAATTCAAATACCTTGCCCTAAGCAATGAAATTTTAAAAACTTGTGCTTATGACATTGGCTTATATAAGGACTTTGCAGAATTTTCGCAAAATTCTTTAAGCAAAGAAAGCTTCACTTTTAGCGATGAGAATACTAGTGCCTTAAAGGCCAAGATAGAACGCATAGGAACTCCACTTAAAGAATGGTATGGGCTTAATATCAACTATGGGATAAAAACGGGTTTAAATGAAGCCTTTATCATCACCACTGAAAAAAGAAATGAAATTTTAGCAAATTGCAAAGATGAAGCTGAAAAAGAACGCACCGCCAAACTCATACGGAAAATGCTACGCGGACGCAATATAAAAAGATATAGTTACGAGTGGGCGGGACTTTGGGTGATAGGAACTTTTCCAAGTTTAAAAATCAATATAGAACAATATCCTGCTTTAAAGCAATATTTATCTCAATTTTTACCACGCATAGAACAAAGTGGAGAAAAAGGTTGTAGAAAGAAAACTAGCAATAAATGGTTTGAAACTCAAGATAATATCGCTTATTATGAAGAATTTGAAAAAGAAAAGATAGTTTGGGCAGAAATGACCAAAGAAGCTTGTTTTGTATATGATAATTCAAATTTTTTTACAAATCAAACTTGCTATTTCTTTACGCATTGTGATTATAAGTATTTATTAGCAATTTTAAATTCTAGACTAATTGTTTATTATATGCAATATATATCATCTCACTTAGGACAAGGTGCTTTTAGGTGGATAAGACAATATATAGAAAAACTTCCTATACCAAAAATAAATTCCAAAAATGAAAAATTAGCCGATGAACTTATAAATTTAGCCGATGATATTTTAAAAGCCAAAGAACAAGACAAAAACGCAAATATCCAAGAACTAGAAAATAAAATCAATTCCATCGTTTATAAACTTTATAACTTAACTGAAGAAGAAATAAAAATCATTGAAGGGAAATAATGAAAGAACTAACAAAAGAACAAAGACAAATCATAGAAAACAAAATCAAACAAGAGGTTGAAAATTTTAATACTTTTTTAGATAGGCAATACTGCATTGACAAAATTTATAAAACGATTATAAATCGAATAAAATCACATTACGATATTGGATTTGATTTTTTGACAATTATTGAAAAAAATATAACCGAAATTGATAAAATTTCCTATGAAGTTATAGCAATAGAAGAAATAAAACAAATTTTAAATATTGAGGATAATATAAGATACATATCTGGTGTATTTTATATTTTTGGTTTATCTAGAACAAATTTAAAGACACAAGTTCATGGAGTTGTAGATATTTTATCATTATTTGAAACCTATCCTTTAGTGTTTGATCATTGTATATTTACCCAAAGAATAGGATATTTTAATCAAATAACAAATATTAAAAAAATATCTTTTTTAAATTGTAATTTTAAAAAAGAAGTTTATTTAAATTTTCAAGAATGCTTAGATATTTTTCAAATGGATAATTGTGTATTTGAAGATAGGGTTACCATTAAAGGAAAATTTAACGATAATGTTTATTTCAATAATTCTATTTTTAAAAATTACGCTGATTTCCACGAGTGTGAATTTGAAAAAACAGCTAGTTTTTATCGAGTGAGATTTGATAAAACTCCAAATTTTTCTCAAGCGATTTTCAAAGGAAATTTAAATGTGGTTAATATAAATTTAAATTTTACTTTTGATGATTTACAAGAGAGAGTCAAACAAGAATGCACTTCTTACGAAAGTCAAAGAACAACTAAAAAAGCAGGCGTTATACCAAATTTATATCAAGAAAAATCCTTAGATAAATTTGCCAATGATTTTAGAGATTCTTTTAGGACTTTTAAAAATGCTTTGATAAAAGATAACAATCTTTTAGACGCTTCAAATTTTCATAAATACGAGCTTTATTGTAAAGAGATAGAGCTAAAACAAAATTGGGATAAAAAAGGTGAGAATGTAAAAAATACGACAGATTTAGAAAAAAATGTTTCGAGAATTCGGGATTTTGTGGATTTTTTACTTTTAGGATTTTATAGAAAACTTTGCGATCATCACACAGACTTTTTAAAAGTTTTTAATAATCTTATATTACTAATTAGTTTATATATTTTGTTTATTTTTGTAGGAAGCTTTGAGTTTGATTTGGAAAAAAAATCTATACAAAATTTAAACAAAACTTCAGATATGTTTTCTTATTTGACAAAAGTCAAGGAAGTAATTATAAATTTTTCATTTATGCAACAATATTATAATCATATTTTAATTTCTTTTGTTGCTGTTTGTTTTATTTGTCTTATAGTAATATTTTATAAGATTTTCAAAAATATAAAATTAGATTTTATAATAATTAAAAATATAATATTTAAAGATATAATTAAAAGTATATTAATTTTATGTGTTTATTTATTATTTTTGCTAATTATCTTAATTTATATAAACATTTATATTCCAAAAAATCAAAATAATTTAAATATTTTATCTAATATAGGAATATTTTTTACATTTTGTATTTTTTATTTATGGATGGTATGTTTAAATACATTATTTCTAAGATATATTTTTATATGTATAAGTTATATTATTGTTATTATATCTATGGGTGCTAATATAACTATTTTAAATCCTTTTATTGGAAAACTTATCAATGATAAAATATTTTCAAATGATCCTTTGTTTATATATCTAACATTTGCTTATACTATTTTAATATTTTTAGTTCTTTTTTCACTCCAAAAAACCGCACGCAAAAATTCCATAGTGCCAAGTTGAAAAATTTAAGGTATTGTGATGAAAATTTGCAACAAAATATAAAAAATAAGGAATAAAAATGGAAAATTTAATTAAAGAACAAAAAAAGTTATTTTATAAAATTATAAAAAATATCAAAGATGAAAATTCTTTAAAACAATTAGAACAATTTCTTAATCTAATCGAAAATAATGCTATACAAAATTCATTAAAAGATATTGCAGAATTTAATTCTGTTTATAATGGAAATGGCAATGATGAAGAAATGTCCGTAAAAGATATGATTAAAGATATAAAAATCGGACAAAAAGATATAGATGAAATTTATTGGAAAATTTTTGATATTGAAACCGATGGTGAAAATAAAAGCAGTGCTTTAATTGAAATTGAAAAAGCTAAAGAATGTGCAAATAAAATGAAAAATGATTATATGAAATTTTATGATCAGGAAGATTCTCAAGGCAATGTTACCGAAGGGATTATTTCGAAGTTGAAACAAGCTTGTGATGATATCGAAGAAAATAAAGATAAAATAGAAAAATTTGAAAAATTTTACAATGAAATTTTTATTGGTGTTGAAGCAGATGAAAATGGAAAAGGTGGAAAGTTATCTCTTGAAAAATATTTAAATGAAAAACGGACTGAAATAAACAATTTAATTTCTAGTAAAAAACAAGAATTAGAAAATTGTTTAAATAGCTATAAAGATAAATTTGAAAATTTGTATAAAGAAAAAAATGATGAAATAGATGAATTATTACCAGGTGCAACTTCTGCGGGATTAGCCGAGGCTTATAAAGATGAAAGAGAGGTTGCACAAACAAATATCAAAACTTGGAATATAATTTTTGGAGTGTCTATATTCGTTTTTATTATTGTTTTTGGTATTTATTTTTGCTTTTCATTTGAGGAAAATTTTACATATATAAATTTTCTTAGAGCTTTGCCATTTTTATTTTTTAGCGGATTTTTTACTTATTATTCTACAAAGCAAATTGCAGAATATAAAAGAATAGCAAGTGAGTATGCTTATAAACAAAGATTAAATCAAACTTATAAAGGGTATGAAACTCAAATAAAAGAAACAGAGAACGAGGAACTAAAAAATCAACTTTTAAAAATTATGCTAGATTCTGCAGAAAATAATCCAAGCAAGATACTTGATAAAAAAGGTGAAATTCCTAGTTTAAGCTTGATTGAAAAAATGCTTGATATTCTTCCATTTAATACATTGAAAAGACTTCAAGATAAAATTAAAGCAAAAATAGAAAAATAATTATAAAAAACTATTTAAAAACCGCACGAAAAAATTCCATAGTGCCAAGCTAAGCCTTTAAAGCTTAGCTTGAAAATTTATTATCAGTCTTTCAAATAGTATTCTATAGTAGAAACCACTCTTATGGTTTTGATGTAAGGTGTGTTTTTATCCCTGTTGCTGATGCTAAATTGTCCTTGAGAAGCCTTTTTTATCTTGCCTAGATGGCTGTTTGAATCTTGTGCGAATTTTATCGCTGCATTTCTAGCATTGAGCGTTGCTTCTTCTATCATTTGTGGTTTTATCTCATTGAGTTTGGTATAAAGGTATTCTATGTCATAATTATCGATTTTTGTTACTATGCCAAATTTTGCAAGACTTGAAATGTTTTCTAGTATGCTTTTTCCAAGCTTTACATTTTGAGTATAGATGAGTAAATTCGCAGTGCCTATGTATCGGTATGTAGCTTGAGTGTCGTTGCTATAAGGATCGCTTAAACGATCTATGATATTTGGCGAGTTGTAGCTGATCTCATCTTCTTTTACGCCTTGTTCTTTTAAAAATTTGATGATATTTTCTTTATCTTGTTCTAGTTCTTCGTATAAATTTGTAAGATTGTTGTTTGATCTTGTGAATTTTATAGGAAGTATCAAAGTATCCGCTTCGACTTCTTTTTGACTTAAACCCTTTACGCTTACACTTCTTTCAAGTGTTTTAAAATCGCTTAAAGCCTTGTTAAATCCAAAAGCTAGAATCAAACTTGCTAAAACTATGGCTAAAGCCATAAAGATATTATTTGTTTTCATTTTTTCTCCTTTATTTTGATTAGAAAATATATCATATTTGCAACCAATACGCAAGCACACATTACAAAAGCAAGGATTATCGGTGTATTTGCGTTAATAGCTCCAACCACAAAAGAAATAAGCCCTGCAAAACCAAATTGCACCGTTCCAAGCACCGCAGAAGCAGTTCCGCTATGTTCTTTAAACCTTGCCATAGCCAAAGTCGTGGTATTGGGTGCGATGAAACCAAGCATAGCAATACTTGTAAAAATACTAAGTTCAAAAAGCAAGAAATTTGGGTGAAAAAAAGCATTTACAAGTAAAATCACAGTCGATATAAACATTATCATCAAAGCTTTTGCTAAGATTTTTTCGCTTTCGTATTTTAAAACCAATCTCGCATTGATATTTGCACAGATGACAAAACCTAAAGCATTTGCCCCAAAAAGCAAGGCAAATTTTTGCTCACTTAAGCCAAAAAACTGCGTAAAAACAAAGCTTGATCCTGTGATATAAGCAAACATCGCCGCCAAAGCAAAAGAAGCACATAGTATATAAACTAAAAAGCGTTTATCGCTTAAAACAAATTTGTAGCTTTTCATCGCTTCATGATGGGAAAATTTTTTGTTTTTAAGATGAGGTGCGGACTCTTTTAAGCCAAAAAGTATCATCAAAAAAAGTAAAATTCCCAAAGCAAACAAAGTTGCAAAAATACTATGCCATGAAAAATACTCTAGCAAAATTCCCCCAAAAGTTGGCGAAAGCATAGGAGCAAGAGAACTAAAAACCATCATCAAAGCAAAAATCCCTGCAGCTTCTTTGATCTCAAACAAGTCATTGACAATAGCCCTTGCGATAACCACACCTGCACAACCCCCAAGTGCTTCAAAAAATCTCAAAGCGATAAAAGCATAAATATCATCGATAATCACACAAAACAAACTCGAAACGATGAAGAAAAATATCCCCACCAAAGCTGGAATTTTACGCCCAAAAATATCACTTAAAGGCCCATATATAAGCTGTCCTAAAGCAAAAGCGATAAAAAAACTTGCGATACTAAGTTGGGTTAAAAAAGAATTAGTTTGAAAACTTTGCTCCACATGAGAAAGTGCAGGCAAATACATATCTGTAGAAAGCGGTGCTATGCTTGACATCAAAGCAAGGATAACGATGAGTTTAAATTTGGCAAAGCCGTGAATTTTGGTGTGTTTTTGCATTTGTAATCCTAATTATTCTAAAAGAATGATTTTAACAAGTCAATCTTAGAATAATCTTTGTTTTTCTATGTTAAATTTATAGAAAAATTCTCAAGGAAATTTTTTATGCAAAATTTAAACCAAAATGAACAAATCAAATGCCCAAGTTGTGGAAGTTTTATCGATATCAGCACTGCTTTATATGCTCAAATTTTAGATAAAGCTAAGCAAGAAATGCTAAAACAAAAAAAAGAATTTGATGATGAGGTAAATGCTAAAAGAGCTGAATATACCAAAGCTTTAAATGATTTAAAAACTCAAAAGATAGAACAAGAAAAACTCATAAACGAGCAAGTAAGCCAAAAGCTTCTTTTAGAAAAGCAAAAATTTGAACAAGAACTTCTTATACAAAAGCAAAATTTCCAAAAAGAATTCAGCGAGAAATTTAACAAAGAGCATGAAAATGAAATGAAAATCATGCAAGAAGAACTCGAGAAAAAAAGCAAAGAACTTAGCGAGTTTTTAAGCATAAAGGCTGAAAATGAAAGACTAAAAAGAGAGCAAAAAGAAAATGAAGAAAGATTGAAATTTCAAGCCAAAGAAGAGGCTTTTAAAGAATTTAAAGAACAAGAAAGCAAAAATTTGGAATTTGAAAGAGAAAAAATGCGTCTTGAATTTCAAAAAAGTACTCAAGAGCAAGATCTTAAATACAAAGAACTAGAAACGAATTTTAAAAGTGTAGCTCAAAAGCTAGAAGACGCACAACGCAGGATAGAACAAGGCTCACAGCAACTCCAAGGCGAAGCAGCCGAACTACTCATAGAAGAATACATACAAAGTGAGTATTTAAGTGATGAAGTAAAAGAAGTGCCAAAGGGCGTAAATGGAGCTGATTGTCTGCATATAGTAAAGGATAATTTTGGAAATATTTGCGGAAGTATTTTATATGAGAGCAAACGCACTAAAGAATTTAATAAAGAATGGCTTGATAAGCTTAAGCTAGATAGCATAGCTGCAAAAAGTGATATAGCGGTTTTGATTACAAAAACTATGCCAAAAGATAAAGAAAAAACGCATTTTAAAGAAGGAATTTTGATCTGTACTTTTAATGAATTTAAAGGTGTTTTAGCAGTGCTTAGAGAAAGCATTATAAATTCTTATAAACTCAAAAATGCCCTGCAAAACAAAGATGAAAAAAATCACATTTTATACGAATACTTAAATTCTAAGGAATTTAACACGCAAATCACTTTTATACTCAAAACTTATCAAAATATGAAAGAAGAGTTAGAAGCTGAAAAAAGGGCTTTGCAAAATATATGGAAAAAAAGAGAAAGAGCTATAGAAAATCTAAGTTTTAATTCCACTGCTATAGTGAGTTCTTTAAACGCGATATTTAGCGACTTACAAGGTGGAAATTTGATAGGTGAAGAAGGGATTAAAAGTCTTGAAAATTTAGCCAAAGATGAGGATTAATTTTGGGCTTAGCCCAAAATTAATCATTCTCCTGGGAAGTGATTTGGATTTTTCCAAGGTCCGTATTTTACTTTTATGTATTCTTTAGGGTCTAAATTTTGTTGCGGTGAGGCAAAATACTCAGGTTTTAATGATGGGGATTTGCTATAAGCTGTATCAAGTCCTGCACGATTTTCTGTAGTGGTTATAGGCATTCTTACAAAACCTGTATTGACATAAGCTGCTATATCTAGTGCATCTTCATCGCTTAATATAGGATTATCCGCACTCGCACCAAAAGGCATGGCTGATTTTAAAAATCTTGCTAAAAATGGTATCATAGCCATGTGTCCACCATCAGGATAGATAAGTAAAGATGGATATAAATGTCCACTACCTTGTTCATAATTATCATTTTTTACCCCAAGTCCTCTTTCGCCATGGCAAGCAACACAATTTTCTTCAAAGAGCTTTTTCCCACGCACAGGGTCAGCTGGACGATTTGGAAAATTCATCTTAGCAAAAAAATCTCCTTCAAGCTTTACGCCGTCTTTGATACCATAAGCTTCTTTTAGCCATTTAAAATAAGCTAAAATTGCTTTCATTTCTTTAGAATCATTAGGAAATCTATGAGAGTCAGTTCCACCCATTCCGCGAATTCTATCTTCAATAGAGATGATTTTCATCGTTTCTATATCAAGTCTTGGATAATTGTTTAGGACATTTAAAAATGGAATAACATATTTTTTTGTCCCTGGTAAACCATTGCCGTCATTGTCCATGTGACAGGAAATACAGTTTACTTCGTTGCTTGTCTTTTTTAGCTTGCTATAGGGTCCTAGAGTGCTTTCTGTCTTGCTTAAAAGCTTTATGCCATAACGGATTAAATCCCCTTGCTTGCCTTTTGGAACATCATTGATGCTTAAATTTTTATTTGGCCATTCTTGCACAGGTCTTTTAGAAAGTTCCTTAAAATACTCTACTCCTTCCTTGTCGCTTAATTCTTCTCCTACTTTGTAGTCACTCACGCTTTTAGCACTAAGACTCAAACTAAGACATAAACCAAGCAATAAAATGTGTTTTTTCATGATTTTCCTCCTTTTTATTTGTAGTTCAAATTGATTTTAGTGTATTTTTTCTTAAATATTAAGCATAATAAGAATAATTTAAATAAAATTAAATTTTAAAGTGTTACTAAAAGTAATATATTTTTAAAGTATATAATTAATATTTATTAAAATTTTATGATATTAACTTTATGTTAGTTATTTAAATAGTTTATTTTTTATAGAGTTTAGATTTTCTTCTAAATTTTTGAAATTGTTTTCTAAATCTTTTTTTATATCTATAAAGAAAGGATTGCTTAAAGTAGCGATAAGATAATGATTTTCTTTAGAAAAGATATGATTTAAAGTGAAATTTTTATCTTTAAGTTTGATATAAATTTGTTCTTCATTTTCAAAGCTAGGATTTTTGTTTGCACTTAAAATTTCGAGTAAAATTCCGCAAAAAAAGCGTTTATTTTCGTCCAAAAACTGAATATCATAAATTTTAAAATCCTTAAATTCAAAGCAGTTTTGACTTTTAAATTCTTGCAAATCTTTTGTAAGTCCTAGTTTTAAAAAGTCTTTTTGGCTTAAACTTTGCTTTTTAAATTTCGCCCCAAAACGACGCAAAAATAAATTTAAAGCGTCAATTTGTAATTCTTTTTGTGCGAGTTTTAGTTTTTTGGCTGTAAAACGAAAGAAAAAAATACCTACAAAAACAGCTAAAATTACTGCAATTAAGGAATCTCTTATAAAAACAAAGGCTAAAAAGCCTACAAGCAAGGCTTCGATAATGCTTAGGAATTTTAAGATCCCTAAGCGTTTAAGTATATAAAGTCTATTATTTTCTAAGCTTTTTAAATCCATTAAGATTTTGCTTTTTCCATTCTTTTTCTTTGAGTTGGATCAAGATAGCGTTTGCGAACACGCACATTTACAGGCGTAACTTCTACAAGTTCATCTTCTTCTATCCACTCTAAAGCTCTTTCAAGGCTTAATTTTCTAGGTGGTACAAGCTTGATTGCATCATCGCTTCCGCTTGCTCTTACATTGGTAAGATTCTTTCCTTTGATAGGATTAACATCTAAATCATTTGGACGAGAGTGCTCACCTATAATCATACCGGTATAAACTTTAGTTTGAGGCTCTATGAAAAGCACTCCACGCTCTTGAAGGTTAAACAAAGAATACCCTAAAGCTACGCCATTTTCCATAGAAATTAACGCTCCATTGTTACGCTTTTCAACCGCACCACTAAAAGGACGGAATTCTAAAAAACTATGATTCATCACGCCTTCGCCTTTAGTATCGGTTAAAAACTGGCTTCTAAAACCTATAAGTCCGCGTGCTGGAATTTCAAACTCAAGTCTTGTTTGTCCATCGCCTGTTGGTGCCATAGTTTTCATTTCAGCTTTTCTTTTGCCAAGTTTTTCTATTACCGCACCACTAAATTCCTCAGGTACATCGATAACTAAATGTTCAAAAGGTTCTGTTTTAACCCCATCTTCAACCTTTACGATAACTTCAGGTCTTCCCATGCAAAACTCAAAACCTTCACGACGCATATTTTCAGCTAAAATAGTGATTTGAAGTTCACCCCTACCGCTTACTTTAAATTTACCTTCGCCTGTGCTTTCGTATTTCATAGCGATATTAGTTTTCATTTCAGCTTCTAAGCGTTCAGCGATTTTATTTGAAGTTACATGTTTTCCTTCAGTTCCTGCTAATGGGCCATCATTTACAGAAAATACTATACTTAAAGTCGGCTCTTCAATGTGTAAAGGATCAAGTGGCATAGGATTGTTTGGATCTACAACGCTATCTCCCACATCTAAAGCTTCAAAACCTGCTATAGCTACGATATCTCCACTTCCTGCTTCTTCAATATCCATTTTTTCTAAGCCCATAAAGCCAATGAGTTTTGAAATTCTACCATTTACTTTGGTGCCATCAGCTTTTGCAAGCATTACGCTTTGGTTTTTCTTCACAACCCCATTGAAAATTCTAGCAATGCCTATTTTACCTACGAAATTATCATATCCTAAAGTGAAAACTTGAAGTTGTAAAGGATTATCATTTGTGCCACTTGGTGCTGGAATGCGTTCAAGTATGGTTTTAAAAAGTGGCTCCATATTATCACTTTCATCGTTTAGATCAAGCTTAGCATAACCATTTTTTGCTGCAGCATAAACTATGGCAAAGTCAAGTTGCTCATCGTTTGCATCTAGGGCTACAAAAAGATCAAAAATTTCATTGATCACTCTTTCAGGATCAGCAGCTGGTTTGTCGATTTTGTTGATTACAACTATAGGTTTAAGCCCTAAAGATAAAGCTTTTTTAACCACGAATTTAGTTTGTGGCATAACGCCTTCTTGAGCATCTACTAAAAGCAAAACTCCATCAATCATTTTTAAAACGCGTTCTACTTCTCCGCCAAAATCAGCATGCCCTGGAGTATCTATGATGTTGATTTTTGTACCTTTGTAATTGATCGCTGTATTTTTTGAAAGTATGGTAATGCCGCGTTCTTTTTCTATATCGTTGCTATCCATAACGCGTTCTGAAATTTGTTCTCTTTCGCTAAAGGTGCCTGATTGTTTTAACAATTCATCTACCATAGTGGTTTTACCATGGTCAACGTGAGCTATAACTGCTATATTTCTAATGTTTTCCAAATTTTCTTCTCCAAAGCTAAATTTTTAAAAGCTTAGATTATACAAAAATTTAACTTAAACTACAAAGCATCAAAACTTGGAACACTTCTTGCTTCAAAAACTTATGAAATTAAAATTTTAAAAAGGAAGTTAAAATGTCAAAACCATTAAATGAAGAGATTTTTGTTGAATTTAAAAGTGATTTAGGTGAGAGAAAAAATGAAGTTTTGCTTCAAGTTTTAGAACTTTTAGAAACTTTTAGATCAGATGAAAACGAAAAAATGGCAAGAATTTCAAGCGAGCTTACAGAAATTTTAGAAAATGAAGAAAATTTAGAGAAAATTTTAAATGCTAAAAATTTAGAAGAGCTTTTAAATATCTTAACTGCTTTAAATGAAGATAAGATGATTAAAGTATATGAAGATTCTTATTTGAAAGAAAAATTTCCTAATGTAATGGTAGATAAATTTTTAAAATAATTTTTTTTGAAGGAAAAGTGATGTCAAATTTAGCTCCGCAAAATGATGTTTTAAATCTTACGCCGAGTAAAACTTCTACTACTAGCAGTTCTTTTAGTAAAACCAGTAAAAATAAAGAACATGAAAGTAGCGATAGCAAAAATTCAACTAAAGATGATACGGAGAGTTTTTTAAATTCTTTGCTTAATTCTATCGATGAAACCAATGAATTTTTACCTGATCATATGAAGATCAGTCAAAAAGAAGTTGTTAATGAAGCGATGAATAGACTTCAAAAAGGAGCTTTTGATGAGAGTGATAAGATAAGCATTTTCGAATCTGCTTCTTTTATGCAAATTCTTTCTTTGTTGGATAAGCTAAAAACAGATACAGCAGATGTTAAACTGGCAAATCTTTCTACTCAACTTTCAAGTCTTATCAAAACAGAGGCTAATTTTAATGCTTTAAAAGGCGCATCAAATCTTAGTGAGCTTTTGGATATAGCTAAAGATCTGGGCTTAAATGTAAAAAATATTAAAGTAGATCGTCTTCTTGATCTTAAAGCAACTTTTCCAAATTTAGATAAGGCTGATTTTTTTAAAGGTGCTGTGGATAATGTTTTTAAAGAAATCATCAATAATAAAATTTCCAATATGAGTAAAAATTTAAATCACAATTTACAAAATACAACTCATACTACAAGCACTCATTCTACGCAAAAAACAAATTCTAAAGATAGCGGTTCTTTGCTTTCTCAAACTTTAAAAAATTTAGATTCCATGCTTTCATCCAAAGAAAGCAAACACGAAAAAAATGATAAAGTTAAATCAAAAATAGAAGAAGATACCACAGATGTTAAAAATACTTTAAAAAATATCAAAAATGATGAGTTTGCAAAAAATTTAACAGAAGAGTTAAATATAAAAGATAAAAAAAACCAAGATAATTTAAATAAAGATAACACAAAAGATGCAAAAAATAATGAGCAAATAAAAAAAGATGAAAAAGAATTAAACAACCTAAATAAAGAAAGCAAAGACTTAAACAAAGATTTTAATAAAGAGTTAAATAAAAATCAAGAAAAAAACAATTTAAATCAAGAGAATATACAAGATCAAAATAAAAATTTAAAGAGCAATAATCAAAATTTAAATCTTGATAAAAATTCAAATCAAGAAATTGTCAAAGATGCTCAGAATTTAGTTTCAAATTTAACACAAAAAGATTTTAGTTTAAATAAAGAGTCTAAAAACAACAACAAAGAAAATAAAGATATAAAACAGAATTTCTTTGATCAAAAATTAAATTTTGAAAATTTAAATAAAACTCAAGCAGTTCAAAACAAAGAGAATAATGCTAATTTTAACAACAATACCAATAAAGAAACTTTTACTCAAGAGCAAACAAAAACGCACAGTGAAAATGTAGATAAAAATAATTTAGATGACTTAAATTCTTTAGTCAAAGATTTAAGTAAAGTAACACAAAACAATGCTCGCAATATCACGCCTAAAGAGACTTTGCAGTATTTTTCACAAGATTTAAAAGAGGCTGTAGATCAATATAAAGCACCTATCACTAAACTTAGTATCACTCTAAATCCTAATAATCTTGGAGAAGTGGAAGTAACTTTGATACAAAGAGGTAATAACCTTCATATCAATTTCAACTCCAATACCAATGCAATGAATTTGTTTATCCAAAATCAAGTCGAGTTTAAAAATTCTCTTGTAAATATGGGATTTACTGGACTTGAAATGAATTTTAGTGATCAAGGTAAAAGAGAGCAAAATCAAAATCAAGGAAAAAATCGTAGTGGATATGGTTTTAAAGATGCTTTAGATGGAAAAAATGAAAGTGAAAAAGTCAATCTAGAGCTTGTTTTAGCGAAGTATTTCTAAGTTGGAACACTTATTGCTTTTAATTAAAAAAGACTGAATGTAAAAAAAGGATTTTATCATGGCGACAACAAATTGGAATAGCAATCTTAACTGGACAAATACTACTAATACTAACCAAACAAGCAACAAGGATACGAAAGTGGATAATTCATCTAGTAGCAATAGCTCTGGTGTGGTTAGTAATCCAAATGCTACCTTAGATAAAGATGCGTTTTTAAAACTTCTTTTGATAGAGCTTCAACATCAAGATCCAACAGATCCTATGGATAGTGATAAAATGCTTACACAAACCTCACAGCTTAGTGCACTTGAAATGCAACAAAATACCAATACAACTATGCAAAAAATGGTTGAAACTATGGAAAAACTTTCCAATTCTTTTAGCACGAGCATGAGTACTGCAGCAGTGGGAGCTATAGGAAAAATGGCTACGGTAAATGAAAACAAAGTCAAATTAACAGGCGCAGATGAGGTTATTGCACTAAAAATGTATTTGCCTGAAGATTCGGATGATAAAGGAATCACCTTAGAGGTTTATGATAAAAATAATAAGTTGGTATTTAGTGAAAAAAGTAATGAGGGAAAAGAAGTATCAAAAGGTTTATTTACATTAGAGTGGCCTGGTAGAAATAATGATGGTGTTTATGCTGGGGATGGAGAGTATAGTGTTAAAGTGGTTTATAATAATAAAAACGGGGAAAAAATAACTGCAAATTATGGAACTTATCCTATAGAGGGTATTAAATTTGTTGATGGGATTGCTTATGCAAAAATGGGTGGTCAATATGTAAGTTTTGATGATATTGGTGAAATTAGTGATTATAAACTTGGTTCATCTTCAACTTCCGTTGGAGATAGTTCAAGTGGAGACTCAAGTGAT
Organism: Campylobacter sp. BCW_4341; assembly: GCF_001764255.1. Classification (NCBI taxonomy): domain Bacteria; kingdom Pseudomonadati; phylum Campylobacterota; class Epsilonproteobacteria; order Campylobacterales; family Campylobacteraceae; genus Campylobacter; species Campylobacter sp. BCW_4341. The sequence goes on from NZ_MKAH01000023.1 coordinate 33,391, forward strand.
GGAGATTCTTCTAATTCTGGATCTACAGAAGATGGTAATAAAGAGGAAAAGGCATAAGCCATGATAAATTCATTTTATAATGGAATTTCTGGAGTTAAAACAAATAGTTTTGGTATTGATATTTATGCAAATAATATAGCTAATGTTAATACTACAGGTTTTAAGTATTCTGATGCTCAATTTAAAGATGTTTTTTATAGCACTATAACCACTCAATCAACTAATCCTGCTCAAGGTGGATATGGCTCAGGATCAGCTTCTTCTAATGTGGTTTTTGAGCAAGGTTCTCTTGTGGCAAGCGATAGCGAATTTGATGTGGCTTTACAAGGAAAAGGATTTTTTGGGGTTTTGGGAGCGGATGGTAATGCTTACTATACTAGAAATGGATCGTTTAAAAGAGATGCAAATGGATATTTGGTAGATTCTTATGGAAATTTTGTTTTAGGAACAATGAACCCTGCTTTTACCGGTATCAACTATAGCGATAGGGTTGCGGGGCTTATGGGGGATTATCTTAACACAGGAACTCCGGTAAATAATGGTTTTACCGTAAATTCAAATAATTCTTTCGGTATAGGCACAACTGCTTCTCAAGGGGCTATTAAAGTACCTGTGAATATGTATTTACCTCCTCAAGTAACTCAAAATGTAAAATGGAGTGGAAGTTTAAATACTAACACAACAACAGAAGTGGTCAAAGTAGATCTTGATCCTGGTAAATTTAACATTACAAAAACCGAAGATGGAAAATATGTAGTTAGCGGTAGTGTTAGCAAAGAAGATGTGTTTAGTGCTAAAGTGGGTGATAGGATCATTTTAAATTTCACTGACGATAATGGCGTAAAAAAAAGCTTTGAAGCAACTTTAGATGAAAATCTTAATTTTAAAAGCAATGAGCTTGATTTAAAGGGTTTGGATGAAAATAGCATCAAGCTTGATACAGCTCAAATTTCAACAGAACAACAAAAAGCCAATAAAGATATTTTAGAATCCCCTATTTATAATGCGGATGGAAGTAAAAGTACTTTAAGGGTTACGCTTGAAAGGGTTTTGCCGCAAGAAGGCGATAATATACAATATAAAGCCATTGCCCAAATTTATGATTCTAATGGCAATGCCGTAGGCAATCCAACTGAAGGAAATATGGTTTTTGATAAAAATGGTGCTTTGCTTCAAAACAATATTACAAGCATTGCAAACCCAAATGGCGGAACAATTAATATTGATTTAGGCTCTCCTTATGATGCTAATAAACCTGGTTCGGGTTATAGTGGGATTTATATTAAAGAAGGCGTTGAAAAAAATGTAGTTACACAGCAAGATGGTGTAGCCGAAGGATTTTTTAAACAATATGATATATCTGATGATGGAAGTATTGTAGCACAATTTAGCAATGGTAAAAATGCTATAGTTGGAAAGCTTGCTTTATATAATTTTATCAATGAGCAAGGATTGGCTGCTATGGGCGATAATATCTTTGCTGCAACAGCTAATAGTGGTGATGCAAGTTTTATTATGAAAAATGGACAGATTGTTAATACAGCTAAATTTAAAGGTGGTTTTTTAGAGCAATCTAATGTTGATTTAAGTGTAGAGCTTTCAAATCTTATAGTAACTCAAAAAGCCTTTGATGCAAGCTCAAAAAGCATTACCACAAGCGATCAAATGATACAAAAGGCTATTAATATGAAAAGATAATTTTTAGGAATTATCTTTTTCTAGTTTTTCAAAAATAATTTTAATTTCTTCTATATCGCTTTCGCTATAATCATGACTTGATTTAATATAGCTTGCTTGTTGCCCTTTTTCAAGGTATAAAACTTTTTCATAATCTTTTAAATTTATTTGATACTTTAGTTCAAGCTCGGTGTTTGTTTTAGGATAAAATTTTAAAAAATTATCCTCTCCAATATTTTCGGCTTTTATGTATATTTTTACATTATAAACCATTTCATCTAAAAAATTTAGCTTTGCGTCAATATGATATTTTAATTTTATAAGTTTTTTATACAAGACACTAAGATGATTATATTTTTTTATGATATCACGATAAAGATTTGAAAATTTCATATCTATAGCATTAAGTTTTTCAGTTTTTTGAAGTTTGATAATCTTGATTTGATTTTTGATTAGATAATCATAGTAATTTTGCATTTGACTTATGATATTATCAAGTTTACTCTTTGTTTTAAGGCTTAAATTTGTAAGATTTTCAGTTTCTGAGTTTGATTTATTGTTAATAAAATCTAGTGGAGAAATTACAATATTATTTTTAAATTTTATATTATTTGTTATGATTAGATTTTTTTTGGGATATAAGATATTATCTGCTAATAAATTGCAAATATAAATATTTTCTGCTTCTATTTTTCCGCCCATGCAGTTTTCAACAAATACATTTTTGGCTATAACTATCCCGTTTTCTAAATTTTTTATATACACAGTATCAGCTTGCAAAGTTCCTTTGTGTGTTGTAATAAAAATATCTTGTGCAAAAATTTCGCTTTTTGCATGAGTTAGGCCTTTGATGCTGATATTTCTTCCATAAAGTTTTGTCGCTCCAATGCTTCCATTTACTTTTATGTCTGAAGCTTGAACATTTACAATACCTGATTTAACAGCATCATCATTTATATCGAAATTAGTGATTTCTAAGTTTATATTTTCATCAGTATTTGTTTTGATTGAACCGGTTGTTTTAAGTCCTACTTGTGATAATTTTAAATTATTTGTAACGCTATATCCTGATCGGTCTTTATTTAAAAATCCATAATTTGCACTAAAATATTTAATTCTATCTTCTAGTTCTTCTGTATAAATGCTTTCGTCTTTTATGATAAAAGGATTATCAAAAAAAGCTATTGGATTTAAATGAAGGATTTCTCCTCTTAAATTTCTACCTTCTTTGCCAAGAATTCTATAAATGTATTCAAAAAGTAGCTCATTTTTTTCAATAGGTTTACAGTAGCTTCCTTCATCATAGCTAATATTTTCGTCAAAACATTCTTCGTTAACATCTCTATGATAAATAATTTCATCGCTTTTATGTTCAATCTTATCTACACCTTTGGCAATTTCAAGCTCTATTTCTTTAATAGATGGATTTTTTTGTATTGATAAGATAAAATCATCAATCTTGTCAAATAAATTTTTATCAAGTCTTAAGATTAAAAATTTTTGCTTGATCATTACTTTATAAATATTTTGCAAAATGTCAAATTTTAAATTTGGATAGTATTTAAAATTATCCAAAAAATTAATATTGACCTTAAGATAAGTTAAACTAGGATTAGATTTAAGCTTAACCACGAAACAATTTTTTTGTGTTTTTGGATAAATTTCTATAAGAAATTTTTGCACCATGGTATTGTAATTTTTTACAAAAAAATCATCCGCATAAAATAAGTCAAAATCCTTTCTTTCATAAGTTTTTGTTTTTGCTGGTTTTATATTAGAACACAGAAGTTTAAAATCTATAATTCTAAAATCAAGAATTTGATCTGTGCTGGCTTGTTCATATTTTAAACTTTCAAAAGGATTGAAAGTTTCTAAAGTTTTTATTTCATAGCTCATCATTACACTCCTATGTTTTCGAGGATATGATTTAACATTTCATAATTTTGATTTAAATCAATATGATCTAAATGCACTAAAATTTGTCCACATTTTTCACATTTTAAAGTATTTTCTTTGCTAACAAGTTCTTCGTGTATGGTTTGTGGAACTGCATGAGTACGCAAATAACAGTTGCAAATATAATCATAGGTTTTTTCAGTCTTTAAATCTTGCCTAATTGATTTTAATTTTATGTATTGCTCTAGATTATAATGAATCTCTTGAAGATGTAGAGCTTTTTTTGTGAAGTTAGCTATCCATAAATCTTCAATAGCAAAATGATCTAAAATCCAATCTTTGGTCAATGTTGAAAGTTCAAATGACATTTTAACAATATCATTTGAGTGTTCTAAAAGTTCTTTAGTCTTTTTTAATAATATTTGATGAGATTTTCTATGTTCTTCAATCAAAGGAAAATCAATGCTTTCCATAAATTTTTCTTCATCTTTGAAATGAATTTTTACATATTGGAATAACTTTGTAAGAATTTGTTTTAAATCATTTTTGTGTTGCACATCATTATCTTGAATTTTTAAAGCTAAATCGTTTGCAATTTCAGCAATTTCAAAAATTAGTTCGTGTTGTTTATCTAATTGTATGTTTTTAATGCTAAAATCTTTACTCCATTTGATTTCCATGATTTTTCCTTAAAAATTTTATATAATATATCTATATAATCGTATTTCCTTGAAAAAAACAATAATTTTGCAAATTAAATTTAAAAATTTATATAAAATATAACCAATTTGTTACATATTTATACATTTTTATATTTAGTTTTTATAGCTCAACACTTTTTAAGTATATTATGATATAATTTCTTTGCCTTTTCTTAGACCTGTGCAATGCTATTTTTAAGCACCGCTTCAGGGTGGGAACACAGCAGAGCACTTGATTTTAGTGTGTGCCGCAGTTATCTGGGGAAGGGTTTTCTTCATTTAAAATTCCCTATTTATTTTTCAATTAGACTAGCTTCTTTATAAAGTAAAAATTATGTATATTTGTAACAATAAATTAAAAATTTATTTAAAAATTATAATTTTAAGATTTATTAAAATATTAGTTAACTAGAATTTAAGCATTGTAAATTACATTACCAATATCAAAGGATAAACAATGGATAGAAAGAAAATTCCCTTGTTGGTGCTGTGTATTTTAATTGCAGCTGTGTTTTGGCTTATACCTACTCCTGTAGGTTTGGAAGATAATTCTTGGCATTTTCTTGGGCTTTTTATTGCTGTGATTATGGCAGTGATTTTACAAGTAATGCCTTTGGGGGCTGTTTGTATGGTAGCTATTGCCATAGTAGCTCTTAGCGGCATTACCACTACCCAAAGTTCTGTGCGTGCTACACATATAAAAACTCTTGAGGGAATTGTTTTAAGAGATAATTCTAATATCTATAAAACAACTATGGATGAGGCAGTTGAAGCCACTATTTTGCAGGCTTTAATCAATGCTAATATAAGTAGAAATTTAAAAGCAAAAGTTAATGAAATTTTAAAATCAAGCACAGATATAAATTACCAGATTGAAAATCTAAGTAAAATTTACACCAAGGCTACTTCAAAAACTTCTACGCAACAACTTATTGATGAGACTAAAATTTCAGCTTTAAATACTTTAGCACTTGATTTTTTATCTCAAAAGAGTATAGATGAAAAGGTAAATACTGCTATATCAAATTTAAAATCTAAAACAGGTATAAAAGATGCTTTAAGTGGTTTTTCAAATTCTCTTATTTGGCTTATAGTGATTTCTATTATTGTGGCTCGTGGAGTTATTAAAACAGGACTTGGAGAGCGTTTGGCTTATCATTTTATCAGTATTTTTGGTAAAAAAACCTTAGGTATTGCTTATTCTATAGCTTTTTGTGAAACCATTTTAGCTCCAGTTACTCCTTCAAATACTGCAAGAGCAGGGGCTATCATAAATCCTATAGTTCAAGCTATTGCAAGAAGTTTTAAATCCACTCCTGAAGATGGAACGCAAAATAAAATAGGCACTTATCTTTCTTTGGTAAATTATCAAGCTAATCCTATTTCATCAGCTATGTTTATTACAGCTACAGCTCCAAATCCTTTGGTGGTTGATCTTATAGCACAAGCTACAAATTTAGAAGTGCATTTAACTTGGGGGCAATGGGCTTTAGGAATGTTTTTACCTGGTATAGCTGCTATGCTTTTGATGCCTTTGGTGCTTTATTTTCTCTCTCCACCAGAAATTAAATCCACGCCTAATGCTTCCACTTTTGCTAAAGATAAATTGAAAGAACTTGGAAAAATGAAAAATAGTGAAAAAATCATGCTCAGTGTTTTTGTCTTGCTTTTGCTTTTATGGGCTGGGACTTTTGGTTTGCTTTTTGGAATTTCTCTTGATGCGACTAGTGTGGCTTTGCTTGGGTTGTCTTTGGTGTTGATTAGTGGAGTTTTAACTTTTGGGGAAGTTTTGGCTGAAAAAGCTGCTTGGAATACTTTAGTATGGTTTTCAGCTCTTGTAATGATGGCAACTTTGCTTGGCAAACTTGGTGTTACTCAGTTTTTAGCTGAAGCTTTAGGTGAATTTGCTTCTGCTATGGGACTTGGGGAAATTTCTATTATGATATTTTTAAGCCTTGCTTTTTTATATACGCACTATTTCTTTGCTTCTACTACAGCTCATATATCAGCAATGTTTTTTGTTTTTTATAGCGCAGGGCTTGCCTTAGGAACACCACCACTTCTTTATGCTTTTATTATGATAGCTTCAGGTAATGTTATGATGGCATTAACTCACTATGCAACAGGAACAGCTCCTGTTATTTTTGGAACAGGCTATGTAACTCTTAAAAAATGGTGGAGTATAGGTTTTGTGATTTCCATAGTTGATATAGTAGTGATGATAGCTGTTGGACTTATTTGGTGGAAAATTTTAGGATTTTATTAATAATTTCTAGGAATTAATTCCTAGAAATTATTCTATAAAACCGCTTGCTATGACTTTATCATAATCATAAAAGACTGCCATTTGTCCGCTAGCAAGTCCATAAACAGGATTTTTTAGAGTGATTTTTGCACTTTTATCTTCATAAATTTCTACCTTGCAAGGTGTAGATTTTGAACGATAGCGGATTTTTACTTCGCAATCAAGCTCTTTAGCATCTATAAAAAGATTGATATTTTTTAGCTTAAATTCACTGATTTTAAGTTCTTCTTTGGTTCCTACGATGATTTGATTTTGCTTAGGATTGATTTTTAAAACAAAATGTGGTTCATGTGCCCCACGCACTTCAAAGCCTCTTCTTTTGCCTATAGTATAGTGCATATAGCCCTCATGTTTGCCTACTACTTTTCCGCTGCTATCTAATACTTCTCCAGGAATTTTTGTATCCATAAACTGATCTAAAACTTGCACATAAGTATCTTCAACAAAGCAAATTTCAGAACTTTCCTTTTGAGTGGCAAAAGATTTTAAAACCTCTATAGTGGAAGCAAATTTTTTCACATCTTCTTTTTTCATTTCGCCTAGCGGAAAAATAAGATATTTTAAAGCTTCTTTATCTGCACTGGCTAAAAAATAGCTTTGATCCTTGCTTTCATCTACTGCGGTTTTTATTAAGTTGTTTTCAAGTCTTGCATAATGCCCCGTGGCAAGTTTTTCACAACCTAAACTTTTAGCAAATTCTAAAAGTTTTCCAAGTTTGATAAAACGGTTACATAAAGCGCAAGGATTTGGTGTTTTACCCTCTTTATAAGTATCTACAAAAGGCATATAAACTTTGTTTTTAAAATCTTCTTGTAAGTCTAAAATATGATAAGGAATTTGTAAAAAATTTGCAACTTTTTCTACTTTTTTGATATTTTCTTCGTGGTAATTTGGTTTGCCATGAAGCTTCATATAACAACCTATAACTTCATGACCTAAATTTTTAAGTTTATAAGCAGTGACTGTACTATCAACTCCACCGCTCATAGCGACTAGAATTTTCATTAAATTTCCTTTAAAGTATTAATTATAAAATTCAAGTCGTCAGTGATTTTATACTTTAACTCATCTCCTTTAGAAATCACTTCAAGTTTGAGCAAAGAATTTCTGACGAACTCATCAAAACCTCGCCAAAATTCACCCCCAAACAAAATAATAGGAACATCTTTTTTAAATTCTAGTTGTTTTAATGTAAGAATTTCACACAATTCATCAAGTGTTCCAAAGCCGCCTGGGAAGATCACAAAAGCTAGACTCTTTTCAATAAGAGCCATTTTGCGTATGGCTAAGCTCTCAAAAGTAATATTATATTCTACAAAATCATTAAGTTTTTGCTCGTGAGGTAAAAATATATTAAACCCTACAGAACTCATTGAATTTGTATTATTTTTTTGTGAAAAAGCACCTTCGTTGGCTGCACGCATAATACCTCCTCCTCCACCGCTTATCACACAAAAACCATTTTGAGCACATTTTTGTGCCAAAATTTTAGCCTGCTGATAATAAAAATTATCTTCTTTAAGTCTTGCTGAACCAAAAAAAGTAACAGCCTTTTCTAGTTCGGGTATATTTTCAAATTTTTCAACATCTTTTATGATTTTTGTATCCATCAAATACCTTTTTTAGCAAAACTATAAAAAATGATTATAGCTAATTTTTTTAAATTTATAGAGTAATTTTATCTTAATTGCTCTAATCTTTCTTTTTTAGATCCGATTTCTGTGATTTGAACACCAAAGTTACCATCGACAATTACTACTTCACCATAAGCAATTCTTTTATCTCCGATTAAAATTTCAAGCGGATCATTTGCAAGTTGATTAAGCTCTACAACTGAACCTATATCCATAGTTAAAACATCTTTTAAAAGCATTTTTTTATTGCCTATACGCACACGAACAGGTAAGCGTACATCCATGATAAGATTGATATTTTTAAGTTCTTCGCTAAGCATGATTGTTTTTTCTTCAGTATTGTGATTAGAATCAGTGCTTACATTTCCTGTTTCAGCAGGTTTCCCGCTTAGGATGTTATGGAGTGTTTGATCCATGGCTAAAGAAACTTGTTCTTCTAAATCGCCTATTTTTACATCATATAAAAATAATTTTTTAAAATCTTTAAAATCTACGCTTTCAGGCACAAATTCACAAGATTCTATACTAAAATCCATTTTTGGAATGTCTTTTTGGGCTCCTAAGGTTGTAGAAAATGCTGAAACGATGTTTTGGATAGCTTCTTTAGCTGCATCCATTTCATCAGGACCTAGTTTATCGTTTTTGGTGATCTCTTCTTCACCCATCATCCATTCACCAATAGCACTCATTAAAACAGCACCAGCTAAAATTCCTATTTTTCCACCATTTGCTATATCAAATATAGCATACACTAAAGGTGCTTTTAAAGTATCACTTGCATTGACATCAAATTCTTTATATTCGCTAAATTCAGCACTTTTTCCTGTTAAACCTTCAATGGTGCTGATGCATTCATTTGTAAACATTTTTAAAAAATCATTGATCATATTTCTTCATCCTCCTCTTCAGGCTCATCATAAACACTAGCTTTAGCTTTACGTTCTTCTTCGTATTTTTCCAAAATTTCTTTGATTTCATCTTTATCTGTGCGTATGAGTTCTAAAATTTTAATAGATTTTCTAAAACGATGCAATCCAATTTGTGCTAAGAAAACATCTTTTTTATCGATGCTTACTATAGCTTTATCATCTGCTTCTCTATCAAGCCTTAAAATATCGCCTTGTTTAAGTTCTAAAAATTCATGAACATTAATTAAGGTTTTTCCTAAAATTGCCTCATATACCACTTCAGCACGACCGATTAAAGTTTTAAGTTCTTTGTTACGTGATTTTTTGGCTGAGGTTTCACCCATCATAATATCGCGGTTTGCCAAACGGCTTAATATACTTTCTAAATGCACTACAGGATAGCAGATATTTACCATTCCGCTTGAATTTCCTATGATGATTTCCATTACCACCATGATAACAATCTCATTTTGAGATACGATTTGTACAACATTTGGACTTGATTCTTTAGCTTCAATACTAGGATAAATTTCAGTTACAGTAGCCCAGCTTTCTTTAAGTCTTTGCATAATGATACGCAAAATAGAATCAAGCAAATTAAGCTCAATATCCGTAAGCTCACGCGAAGCTTCATAGCTATCACCTTGACCACCTAAAAGCCTGTCTATCATAGGAAAAGCTATGCTTGGATTGATTTCTAAAACACAGTTTCCATCTAAGGGTTTGATAGAAAAAACGTTAAAGCTTGTTGGACTTGGTAAAGACATTAAAAATTCTCCATAAGTCATTTGATCGACTGAATGAAGTTTAGTTTCAACAATACTTCTCATCATCGATGAAATTTGAGAGGCTAAATTTCTTGCTAATTTATCATGTATGCCTTTGATTGTCCTAAGTTGTTCTTTTGAAACTCTGTTGGGACGCTTAAAATCATATACAACGATATTTCTTTCATCTTTTTCATCTTTTGAATTTGAGGCTATGGGTGTGTCGGTGTTATCATCGACAACTTCAAGCAGGGCATCAATTTCTTCTTGGGAAAGTATCTCAGCCATTACACTAGCCTTTCTCTAAGTTTTTTAAGGAGTTTTTTGTGAATTTGTGAAATTCTGCTTTCACTGATTTGTAAAATTTCACTGATTTCTTTTAGGCTTAATTCTTCATAATAATAAAGCTGAATAATTAACTGATCGCGCTCTTTAAGATCATCTAGCACTTTGTGAATTTTTTCTAAAAGTTCTTCTTTTTCAATTTTTTCTAAAGTATTGTCTTCGTTATAAAGTTCGATTTGCTCATCGATGGGCAGGGTATAGCTAATAGCATGAGCTGTTCTTACCTCTTTGATTTTTTCTACATCTAAATCAAGTTTTTTGGCTAGATACTCATCATCAGGTTCGCATTCATTCTCAAGGAAATATTCATCCATGATTGCATCAATATCTTTAATAATTTTGCGATTATTGCGACTCATTACATCAAGACTTCTAAGATAATCAAGCATAGAGCCATTAACTCTTTTTCTTGCAAAACCCCAGAAGTTATCATTTTGTTCTTTATCGTAACGGCGTGAAAGCTTTATCATTTCTTCAACGCCTATGCTAATAAGATCATTAACATCTATGCTTGAAGGCAAGCGTTCTTTTAGTCTAAAAGCCATAGCACGTAGGGCTGGCATGTAAGAAAGCACAAGCTCATCTTGCTCTTTCTTTAGCATTTGTGCATAAGCTTTAGGCGGCTCTTTTAGCATTTCTTCGTCTTTCTTTGGATTCATTTTTCTTTAGCTCTTCTCTTTCTTCATTGAGCTTTTCTAAAATTATATCCATTTTCTTTTCACGAATAACTAAATCGTTGATAATATTATTGCTAGTTTTTTCATAATCGTGTTTATTAAAGATTCTGCCACTAATTTTCTTTACATCTATAAAATTCATAATAGCAATATGAACAAAAACATAAAACATAAAAGTAATAAAACAAGTAAAAATCAGTATATCAAAGGCTTCATCTATACTAATAATGCTAAATGCAAGTCCTATAAAAAATCCACAAACAGTGAAAAATGCTACGTAATTTTCTGGCCTCATAATCTCTTCTCTTTATTGCTAAAATCTTTCAATAATTTTTCTAAAAAAACTTGAAAAACTACGATTTGAAACATTATCAAGCACTTTCCGTTCCAATCTATATAAAAGCTTGGAAGCTAGGGCTTTAAGCTCATCACTTGAGGCTGTGTTTTCATCGCTAAATAAAGTTCTTTTTTTAATACTACCACTTACATCTTTAGAAGCGCTTAAATGACCTAAGAATTCTAAATTTAAAGGATTTTTAATGTTTGCATCTGCAACTTTTTTAATATTTTCAAAAACTTTTAAAGCTTCATTTTCATTTTTTACAACATTAAAGAGCATTAGTAAATTTTCTTTTGTCTTAGAAGTTGTTTTTATGGTTGCATACGCATCAGTGATTGCTGCAGGATCAGGAACAGTTACTACTATAACTTCATCAGCCATTTCTAAAAAATTTAAAATATTTCCACCAATACCCGCGCCTGTGTCGATAATAAGAAAATCAAGCTCATCTAAAATACTTGCTTGATTTAAAAATCTCTCGTAAATATTTTTATCATTATATTTTAAAATCTCATCTCCACTTTCGCCTGGGATGAGCCATAAATTTGGCTTAACTTCTATTAAAATATCTTCCAAGGAGCATTCTCCACGTAAAACATGCAAGAGATTTTTTTGTATGCGTACATTTAAAATGACATCCAAATTTGCCAAGCCAATATCAGCATCAAAAAGCCCAACTTTATAGCCATTATTTGCTAAAACATTGGCTAGATTTGCGCTAATCGTACTTTTTCCAACGCCACCTTTTCCACTTGTAATAGCTATAAAATGAGTGTTTTGGGATTTTTTGGTTCCATTTTGACTCATGAGATTGCGAAGTTTATTTGCTTGGTTATTCATTATTTTTTCCTTTATTAAACCCTTCTAAAATACAATGAACTAGAAAATCACTATTGGCTACTTCTAAATCATCTGGCACTTCTTGTCCTGTAGAGAAAAAGCTTAGAGGAATATTCGTTTCATAAATAAGAGAGAAGATATTTCCAAAAACCTTTGTTTCATCAAATTTAGTAATAATCAAAGTATCAATATTTAAGAATGAAAAATTTTTATAAATTTCCATTAAATCTTCATGTTTGGTGTTTGCAGAAACCACTAAATTTACATCAATTTCTGCATTTGAGTGCATTAAAAATTCTTTAGTTTTAGAAAGTTTACTTTGATCGTATTGTGAATTTCCTATAGTATCAACCAAAATTACTTCGCAATTATTTAAGCTTTTTATCGCTTCATCTAAATCCTTTGGTTCTATGCTATCAATAATAGGAAGTTTCATCATTTTTGCATACTGAAAAAGTTGCTCAACCGCACCGATTCTATAAGTATCAAGCGTAATAATACCTGTTTTATAACGCTTATCTCCATAAGCATAGCGAAAAGCTAACTTAGCTAAGGTTGTTGTTTTTCCGACTCCTGTTGGGCCTACTAGCATCATGATTTTTTGTTTTTTTATATCGCTTTCAACACGACAAGGCAAGATATTTCTTAAAAGTGAGTGAAAATATCTTTGAACCGCATCTTTGTTGGTTTTCATAGCAGCTGGCATATTTTCTATAGTTGCCTTCATAATCGCTTCTAGATGATTTTCAAGCATTCCACTTTCTTTGGCTTGTTTATAAATACTTGCAAATTCAGGAGGTATCATAAGATTTTTTCTAGCTTCGGCTTTATCGTCCCACATCATATCTGCAAGAAGATCTATTTTATCGTTAAGCTTGTTGATTTGTTTTTCAAATTGCTTTTCAAAATTTTCTATTTTTTTATTATAATTTAGATTAGGGGTGTAATTTTCTAAAGGTGTGTTTGTGACTTTAGAAATTTCATTACTAACTTCACTTAGCTTTTCTTTAAAATCATCAAAGTCTAGAGTCTTATTTTGATGAGGGTTGATTTTGTTTTGTGGAAAATCTTGATAGGTTTTTTTAGTTAAGTCATTGTTTTTTACAGTGTTTAAATTTCTATTTAAGCGAGTATTTGAGAAATCCAAGACTACATCTTCATCTTCTTGAGGGATTTGAGATCTAATTTTTTCTTCTGCAAGAGAGGTAGAAGATGGTTTTGGCGAGCTTTTTTTTGCAGGTAAAGATTTCCCTTGTTTTTTTAAGTGTTCTTCATAGTCGCTTTCTTCTATGGCTACCATAACCTCATAAAGTGCATTGCGATTTAAGGTTTTAGGACGAATTTGTTTATTTGTTATAATTAAAGCTTTATCTCCGTAATCTTCTTTTACTTTGGGTATAATTTGTTCTGTATCTTCAACAGTAAAAGTATGTATAAGTTGTCCCATATTATATTCCTTATATCATGCCTAAAGGCAAAATTACACTCACTCTTTCTTTAGCCCCTTTATGAGGCACCTCACACCACTTATCACGCTTGACTTTTTGTGAAAAGTATAAAAGATCTAAATCAAGCGTTCTAGGAGCGTTTTTGAAAGTTCTCTTGCGTTTAAATTTTACTTCATAATAAAGTAAAACTTTCAAAAGTGCTCGTGCATGCAAATTAGTTTGTATCAACATAACAGCATTGGTAAAATCTTTTTGCTCTTTAAAACCAAAGGCTTCATTTATCAACATAGGAGATGTGGATAAAATTTTAAATCTTTTATCATCCATCATTACTCGAAAAAGCATATCAAATCTTTTTTTTTCAGGTTCTATATTGCTTCCTAAGCCTATAAGGGCTAAATATTTAAAAGATCGTATATTTTGACTAAAAAAAGGAAAAAAACGACTTTTTTCAAAGTGTTTTACTCCTTGAATTTTTAGCATTATTATTTATTCGTTTGTTGTGCTTGTTGCATCGCGCGCAAATTTTTTATTTGTTCGCAAATTTGAATTACGCCCATTAAAGCCAAGTGATAGCCAAAAGGACCAAAACCAACAATAGTTCCAGAACATACAGGTGCTATAAGACTTTTTTGACGAAATTCTTCTCTACGATAAACATTGCTAATATGCACTTCAATTGTAGGCAAAGCTACTGCTGCAATAGCATCGCGAATAGCTACTGAAGTATGAGTATAACCTGCTGCATTGATAATAATTCCATCAACTGTTCCAAGGCATTCTTGAATTTTATCTACGATTTCACCTTCAAAATTACTTTGGAAAAAGTCAAGTTCTACATTGTTTTGCGATGCTGCAAGTTTCATTTGCTCATGAATTTCTTCCATTTTCATAGCACCATAAATTCCCACTTCTCTTACGCCAAGCATATTAACATTTGGGCCTTGGATAATCATTATTTTCATGGATTTAACCTTAAAAATTTATTTTTAACCTTTTATTATAACATTTTAAAAATAAATTTTTGCTACAATGTAATTTTTGAAAGGAAAATCGTGTTTATAGCTGCTGCAAGATATCTTTTTTTATGCGATGAAGATTTTACAATACTAGAAAATCAAGCTTTTGTTTTTGAAGATAAAATTTTAGAATTGGGTGAATTGGATAATTTAAGAAAAAAATATCCCAAGGCTAAAATCATCAAAACACCTAAAAATTCGGTTATTTTACCTGCTTTTATAAATCCTCACACACACTTAGAATTTAGTGCAAATTCAACAACTTTACATTTTGGAGAATTTTTAATTTGGCTTAAAAGTGTTATAAATTCTCGTTCTATGTTAAATGCACAGGCCAAAGAAGAATTAATACTTCAAAGCATTAAAAAAATGCAAAAAAGCGGTATAGGCACTATAGGTGAAATTTCAAGTTTTGGGAGTGATTTAGATCCTTGTTTAAAGGCTAGTCAAAAGGGTATGCGTATAGTATTTTTTAATGAAATTTTGGGTACAAATGAAAATCAAGTTGAAGATAAAAAACAAGAATTTTTAAAAAGATTTGAAAATTCTTTGAAATTTAAAAATGATTTTTTTATTCCAGCAATTTCGATTCATTCTCCTTATTCAACTCATCCTAGTTTGGCTTATTTTGCTCTTGATTTAGCTAAAA
Source organism: Campylobacter sp. BCW_4341 (assembly GCF_001764255.1). Taxonomy (NCBI): domain Bacteria; kingdom Pseudomonadati; phylum Campylobacterota; class Epsilonproteobacteria; order Campylobacterales; family Campylobacteraceae; genus Campylobacter; species Campylobacter sp. BCW_4341. Next base: position 48,597 of record NZ_MKAH01000023.1, read on the forward strand.
AGCAAAATTTACTAGTTAGTACGCATTTTTTAGAAAGTAAGACTGAAAATATCTGGCTTAGAGAGTCTAAAGGGGGTTTTAAAAAATGGCTTGAAAATTTTACACTTCACCCTAAGCCTCTTTATACAGCAAAGGATTTTGCTAAACTCTTTAAAGGAGTAAGGACTCTTTTTACACATTGTGTTTATCTAAAAGAATATGAATGGTTAGATAAGAATTTACATTCTATTACACATTGCGCATTTTCAAATCGCCTTTTAAGTCAAAAAAGCTTAGATTTAAAAACAGCTTTAAAAAGTGGATTGAATATCCATTTAGGAACCGATGGACTTAGCTCAAATATTTCATTGTCCTTACTTGATGAAATGCGCGCGAATTTGCTTATACATAAGAATTTTGATTTATTGGAGTTAGCTTCTAAGCTTTTGCAAATGGTAACACTTTATCCTGCAAGGGCTTTAAATTTAAATTTAGGAGAGCTTAAAAAAGGTAAAATTGCTGATTTTAGCGTATTTGAGCTAGGAGAATGTGATAAAAAGCAAGCTCCTTTGCAGTTTATTTTAAATGCTAAGGAAGTGGATAAATTATTTATAAAAGGAAAAGAATGCAAATTTTAAAATCATTTTTTAAGGCTTTAGGGTGTGGAATAAAATTTATCAATACTTATTTTAAAACCTTTGTTTTATTATTGATTGTTATATGGATTTTAATGTCTAGTGCAAATTCAAGCTCCAATCTTGCAAATTTAGAACGCATTGATTTAAAGGGTGAAATTTTTGATAGCTCTGCAGTTTTGGAAAAAATTATCAACGCTAAAAATGATAGCAATATCAAAGGAGTGCTTTTTGTTGTAGACTCTCCTGGTGGAGCTTTTGCTCCTAGTATGGAACTAGCTCTAGCTATAAAGGATTTAAAAATTAAAAAGCCTGTGCTTGTCTATGCAAGCGGAACTATGGCAAGTGGAAGTTATTTAGCAGGAGTTGGAGCAAATAAAATTTTAGCCAATCCGGCAAGTTTTATAGGCTCTATCGGTGTGATTATGCAAGGAGCTGATTTAAGTGGATTGGCTAATAAACTCGGTATTAAAGAACAAACTATTCAAGCAGGTGAATTTAAAAGTGCTGGAACTTTTGCAAGAGCTTGGAATGAGAATGAAAGAAATTTTTTACAGGGTTTAATTGATCAAAGTTATGATCTTTTTACAGGTTTTGTTGCTAAGGAAAGAGCATTAGATCTTAACAAAAAAGATCAATGGGCAAATGCAAGAGTGTTTTTAGCTGCCAAGGCTAAGGAGCTTGGTCTTATAGATGAGCTTAGTAATTATGAAAATGCTAAAAAGGAGCTTGAAAAACTTGCTAATGTTTCAAATCCCGTTTGGAAAGAAGAAAATAAGATTGATAAATTTCTTAACCGCCTAGAAGGACAAGCATCAAACTTGATAAGTAAAAGCTTAATCGAAATCGCTTATAAGACTAATAGCAGTTTTATAAACGCTAGATAAAATATATAAATATTTTTATTTAATTTTTGTAATATTTTTATGCAATAATTATTTATATTTTAGATAAGGAGTAAAATAATGAAAAAAAATATTGTTTTTTTTGAAGTTAAAGGTGGGAGTGATAAAGGTGAAGATGGTTATAGAAAAGATACTATACCTATGGTAAATGCCTTAAAAGCTAAGGGTTGGAATGCTGAGGTGATTTTTTTTGAAGTGAGTAAAAAAGATGAAATTTACAAATATGTGAAAGAAAATTTTGATGGTTATGTTTCTCGCATCAATCCTGGCAATCTTAAAGAAGAAAATGAGTATTTTGATATGTTAAGAAAACTTTGTGCTGATAAGCTTGTAGGTATGCCTCATCCTGATGCTATGATAGGTTATGGTGCTAAAGATGCACTTACAAAATTAGCAGATACTGATCTTGTTCCAAGCGATACTTATGCTTACTATGATATTAAGACTTTTAAAGAAAATTTTCCAAAAAGTTTGGCTAAAGGTGAAAGGGTTTTAAAGCAAAATCGTGGCTCTACAGGAGAGGGAATTTGGCGTGTGAGTGTAGAGGGTAGCGTTAGTGGAGATAGTTTGCCTTTAAACACAAAAATCAAGTGTACGGAAGCTAAGGATAATCATGTAGAACATAGAGAGCTTGGGGAATTTATGGATTTTTGTGAGCAATATATCATAGGTGATAATGGTATGCTTGTGGATATGACTTTTTTACCGCGCATTAAAGAAGGTGAAATCAGACTTTTAATGCTTTATAACACTCCTGTAAATGTAGTACATAAAAAACCAGCCGAAGATGCCGATGCTTTTTCTGCTACGCTTTTTAGTGGGGCAAAATATCGTTATGATAAGCCAGAAGATTGGAAAACTTTGGTGGATATGTTTTTAGGCGAGCTTCCTAAGGTAAGGGAAAGATTAGGCAATTACGACTTACCATTGATTTGGACGGCTGATTTTATTTTAGATACTGATGAAAAGGGCAATGATAAATATGTTTTAGGCGAGATTAATTGTTCTTGTGTAGGCTTTACTTCTCATTTAGAGCTTGCTGATGAAGTGGCTTCAAATATTATTAATATTGTAAGTAAAACTAAGGCTTAGTTTTTAAGTTTAATGTCCATTTTATTATTGAAAAATGGACATTCTTTTTCTATTGTTTTTAAGTTTGAGCTATATTCTATTGGGAAAAAATTTTCACAAAATGAGCATTTTGTATCTTTGGTTAGTATAGGATAGGAATAGTCAAATTTATCCAAAATAAAATATTTTATTTTTTATCCATTAAATTTCCTTCTTTGACTAACTTATACTTTATTTATTATTTTAACGCATAAATAGTTAATTAGAAATTTTCTGAATATTTTTTATAAAACTGTATGGCTTCTTTACATTTTTTACATTTAAATTTTACACCCTTAAGTTGAATTTTTGATGAATTCCAAAAGGTACATCATGCATTTGTCCTACGCATTCACATGTATAAAGATAAACTACATTTTCATCATCTTTTTCTTCTTTGACTTCTTCAAAGCTTACTTCCCCATCATCTTCAGAAGCTAAAGAAGATCTTCTGTATTGTTCAACTTTCATATCTTCATAGAGTATATGTTCTAAAAGCAATTTTTTAGAAACTGTGTAAAGCTTCTCTTTTAAATCATTAGTGGTTTTTATGTTTTGTATAAGATAAGACATATCATGAACGATATTTTATACATGATTTTGTGTTCATTTAAACAAGGATAATGAATTTATTGCATATAATCTTCTTCGTTGCTAAAATGTTCTTTTATTATAGTTAAAAAGTTCTATTAAAATTTCTTTTAACTCATCTCTTTGAACAAATTTATAAACCATATTTTCTATTTTTGCTGCAAGTTCAAAAAGTTTTTGGTGTTGAATGTCAATCATTGTGTCATGAATACTGTATTTTTCATTCCAAGTTGGAATTAGTTTATCCAAAAGCACCTTCTTTAATTTTTGTATTTAAAATTAATTTCATATATTTGAGTGAAATATTATATTTTATTAAAATATTATTAATTGAAAATTATTTATTTTATTTATATTTGTATAATATAAAAAATATATATAATTAATATTAAAAATTAAGACTTACTGATTCTAGTATAGAATCAGTAAATAATAATATGTGCAATTTGTGGCCCATGAACACCAAAAATAGTGATAAGTTCTATATCTGCTGTTCTTGAAGGCCCTGCTATAAATAAGATATTAGTAGGTAAGATTTCATTTTCTTTTTTTACCAAATTTAAAGCCTCGCTAAGACTTTTAACAACATTTTCTTTTTTAAGTAGCACTATACAAAGTTTAGGTGCAAGGCTTAGCATTCTAGGTTGAGTTTTGCTTGAAGGTACAAGTGCAACTCCGTGAGAGCTTACCCCTGCTCTTGCATGAATGATGGAAAAATCACTATGAAAAACCTCAGATCTTAAATTTTCGATTTCTTTATCAAAGCAAATCTTTTTTTCTGCTTTGATTTGTTCTAAATTTAAATTTAAATCTAGCCCATAAATCATACTTTTAAAGTCATATTTTGCGATAATTTCATTGATTTTTTCTTCTAAGGTATCTTTTGTAGCATTTTCAACGATGTATTTGTTATCATTCATTTTTTGTTTCATTTCTGCAAGCATATCTTGGGTGGTTTGGATATGTTCTACAGGATCTATACTTTCAATGCGTGTGAACGTTGTTTCTTTGTAAGCTTTTTTAAGATGTTCTAAAATACTTGCTTTACTTTTGCTTGAAATTTCATCGATTTTACTCATAGCTTACTCCTTCTAGTTTTTGCACTTCTTTATAAAGATCCATTTTAATTTGAGGTAATTCTTTAAAAGCGTGCCATTTTTTAATCACAGGTAAAACGCTTGCGAAATTTTGTACCGTCCAGTTGAAATAATGTGCTTTTGAAAGTGAAAAACGCCATTTATTGCCATTGGTTGCGATATTTTTAAATTGTTTAAAAGCAAAGGCTTCTAAGGCATTGCGATGAACATTATTTGCTCCTAAAGGTGGATTTTTACCTTGTCCTATTTTATCACATCTTAATTTGCGAATAAGATCAGCCAAAGGAATTTGCACTGGACAAACTTCAGAACAACGCCCACAAAGTGAACAGAAATTTAAAATATCTCCTGTATGATCTATACCAAAAATATTAGGACTGATTACTTCTCCTATAGGTCCTGGATAAGTGGTTTGATAGGCATGTCCGCCGATTTGATCATAAACAGGGCAAAAATTCATACAAGCCCCACATCGAATACAACGCAAAGCCTCATAATAATCCTCATGAGCTAACATTTTAGAGCGATTGTGATCAAATAAAATCACATGCACTTCTTTAGGACCATCTAAATCCCCATTTTTTCTAGGGCCTGTAATGATATTATTATAAGTTGGTATAAATTGTCCTGTGGCTGAAGGAGTGAGTAAAGAAACCATAGTAGCCGCATCTTCAAAGCTTTCCATGACTTTTTCTATGCCGCAAAGTGCGATATGAATATCAGGTGCTGTAGTGCACATTCTACCGTTTCCTTCATTTTCTATAAGCCAAAAAGCTCCTTCTCTTGACATGGCAAAATTGACCCCACTAAGTCCAAGTTTTAAGCCTTCAAAATCTTTTCTTAAATGCTCTCTAGCTACCGCATTTAAACTTTCAGGTTCATTGTTTTCTAAATTCGCTCCTAATTTTTCTTTGAAAATTTCTCCGATTTCATGGCGGTTTCTATGTATAGCAGGTACAACTATATGTAAAGGAGGCTCTTCATTAAGCTGTAAAATAAGCTCTCCAAGATCGGTTTCTATAGCTTTTAAACCTTTTTTTTCTAGGTAGTGATTTAGGCCTATTTCTTCGCTTGCCATAGATTTACCTTTTAAAAGCTTGGTAATATTTTTTTCTTTCATGATTTCATAGACGATTTCACAGGCATCTTCATCACTACTTGCCCAATGCACTTTAATGCCATTTTTTGTAGCATTTTTTTCAAATTCTAAAAGCCTTTCTTCTAAACTCATTAAGGCATTGTTTTTAGCTTGTTTAGCTTTAGCTCTTAAACCCTGCCAGTCTTTAAATCTAGCATCAATAACATTGAGTCTATTTTTTTGTAAAGTATGCATGGCAGTCATTAAATTTTCTTGCATTTGCTTGTCATTGAGTTTAATTTGAACGATTTGTTCGTGAGGAATTTTTTGACTCATAGTCTTTCTCCTTCCAAGCGTTTAAGTAAAAAGTCATATAAATGTATGCCTTTTATATCTAAACCCATTCTTTTCATTGTGCCATCTATGTTTAAAAGACAACCTCCATCGCCACTGATGAGATATTTTGCACCGCTATTTTGTATATCTTTAATTTTACTTCTTACCATAGCATTTGAAATTTCAGGCTCTTTTACTGAAAAAGTTCCGCCAAAACCACAACATTCTTCCTCGTATTGAAGTTCTACTAATTCTACATTTTTTAGTTTTTTGATAAGATTTTTACTCGCTTGTATGCTTTTTTGCACTCTTAAAGCATGGCAATTAGAATGCCAAGTTACTTTTATAGGTGCACCTTTATCTTCATAATCTACTTTTAAAACTTCATCAAGGTATTGTGAAAGTTCTATGACTCTAGAGCTAAAATCTTTGACTTTAGAAAATTCAGGTTTGTTTTTAAAAAGTTCTTTATAGTCATGACTCATCATACCCGCACAAGATCCGCTTGGCACAACGATGGGGTAATCTTTATCAAATAAATCCACATTATATAAAGCAATCTCACGACTTTCATCGAAATAACCTGAGTTAAAAGAAGGTTGAGCGCAACAGGTTTGATTTTTTTTAAAAATCACTTCAATACCTTCACGCCTTAAAAGTTTTATTGCATTTAAAACGCTTTGTTGCATAGCAGCACTTCCTAAGCATGTGGCGTAAAAATACACCTTTTTCATGATCTCTCCTTTTGGGATAATTTAGGATAAATATTCTAATCCTATAAAAATAAAAGCAAAGTAAATTTTCCAACAAATATTCTAAAAACGAATATTTGTTGAAGCAAAACTTAAATTTTTTAATTATTTCACTATAACTTCAGGGATGATTTCTTGTAAGAAAAAAGCTATAATGCAAGTCCAAATTCCTATTAAAATAATAAAAGCTACAGAATATTTTAATGTGAATTTGAAAAGATCAGATTCTTTTCCTACAAGCCCAACTGCTGCGCAAGCTATAGCAATGCTTTGTGGACTGATCATCTTTCCAACGACCCCACCTACTGAATTAGCTGCTAAAAATAAAGCTTCACTAACACCTAGTTTTTGAGCACTTACTTGTTGCAAGGTTCCAAAAAGTAAATTAGCACTTGTATCAGAGCCTGTTAAAAATACCCCTATCCAGCCAATGATTGGTGAAAAGAAAGAAAAAGCATCACCTGTATGTGCAAAAGCAAGTCCTAAAGTAGTGCTCATACCACTATTTTTAGAAATAAAAGCAAAAGCCACAACTAAACCTATGGTGATACAAGGTATAGCCATTTCTTTTAAAGTAGCCCAAAAGCATTCTGCTGCATCTTCAGCTTTGATTTTTAAAATAGCTATACTTAAAAAAGCTGCAAGCAAAATCGCTGTTCCTGCTTGAGCTACGGTTTTTCCATTGATTAAATCTATACCTAAAGCCAAAGATAAAGGCTTAGCTTCTCCTATGCCTGTGATAGAAGGGCTTAAAATTCCAGTTGTGATATTGCTAAATTGTAAAGTAATGCTTGTATAGCTTAAAATTCCATCCTTATCAAAGAGAGCTTTAAACCAAGGTTGTGTCCAAATGATAATACAAACAATGAGTAAAATAAAAGGCGACCAAGCTTTTAAAATTTGATTAAAGCTTAGAGTGTTATCTTGAGTGAAATTGCTTTCATTATCAAATCTAAAAATATTTTTTGGTTTCCAAAATTTTAAAAATACAGTTGTAACCGCTAAAGAAACTACAGCTGAGATAATATCAGGTAATTCTGCTCCTAAGTGATTTGAGCTTAAAAATTGAGTAGTTGTAAAACTTAGTGCCGCAACTAAAATAGCTGGAAAAGTTTCTTTAACGCCTTTAAATCCATCCATTAAAAAAACTATGAAAAAAGGTATAGTAAGACTTAAAGGAACTAGCATTCTACCTACCATGGCAGAAACTGAATGCTGTTCTATGCCGACAAGATTTGCCATAGCAATAATAGGAATTCCCACCGCACCAAAAGCAACAGGAGCGGTATTTGCGATAAGACAAAGTCCTGCAGCTTGCAAAGGACGCAAACCAAGTCCTACTAAAAGTGCAGCAGTTATAGCCACAGGGCCACCAAAACCTATAGCACCCTCTAAAAATGAACCAAAACAAAAACCTATTAAAATCACTTGAATTCTATGATCTGGAGTAATACTCATCACGCTTTTTTTAATGATTTCAAAAGAACCCGACTTGATAGAAAGTTTGTAAAGAAAGATTGCCGCAATGATAATCCAAGCTATAGGCCACATACCATTTGTAAAGCCTTGAATAAAACTTGCGCCCACTAAATTCCAAGGCATTTTATAGGCAAATAAAGCTACCAAAGTAGCAAGTATAACAGTTAAAAAACCTGCTTGATAACCTTTAAGTTTTAAAACAACCAAACAAACTAAAAAACATAGTATAGGTAAAAATGCCACTAAAGCACTTAGCCAAATGTTTGAAAAAGGGTCGTAAACTTGTTGCCATGTTAAAATTTGCTCCAATTTTTCCTCCTTGATAATTATTTATGTATAAATTTATTGTAACAAAAAATTAAATTAAAATAAAAAAATTATAGAGTAAAGTAAATTACATTGTGTTATTATTGATTATTTTGTGTATTTTTGTAATATCATAAATATTAAATAAATATAAAAATAGAACAAGAAAAAATCTTATTCTAAAGGGGTAGAAGCTGTTAAAGGTGGAGTTATAATCATTAGTTCGTTTACTTCATAAAAAATTAGGATCTAAGGTGCAAGGGGCTATTCTAAAGCGTTTTTGTGTAGGAATATTTGGATTAAAAAGTTACCATACATTCATCAGATTCCAAAACTAAAGAACAAATTTGCACAGCTGAAGTTGTTGTTGGCATTATAGAAAATACAGTTTCTAGTTTACTATCTTTTAGATTATCTTGACAAGATTTTGCTCCAAAGGTTCCATCTTCTAGGATGGTCAAACAAAGATCGCTTTCTTTTGGATTTGTAAATTGCACATAACCAAAAGGAAGTTCATTAGCTAATTTATCTTTTTGTTTTAACTCATTGCTTAAAACAATTTCTTTAATATTCCAATTTTGATCAATAGGATCTTTTGAGATATCTCTAAAGGCACTTAAAAAAATTCCCGTTTCTAAATTTCTTATAGAAACCATTTTGGTAAAATCTTTCAAATCTCCAGTAGGAGTTGCAAAGGCTAAAGTTATAAACATAAAAAATAAAGCAACAATTTTTTTCATATTAAATGTCCTAAAATTTTCTAAAATTAACTGGAAAATGATCTTAAACTTGCAAGCATCAAAATCACAGCTAAAAGTGGTGGAGTATAGGCTTGTTGTCTGTTTAAATTTCCTGTAATTGCATAATCAATAGTCCCTCCGTTTGCTTGAGTTGCACTAGTTGGAAAAACCACTCTAATTTTATTTGTTAATCCTCTATCCACTGTATTTGTTATAGTAGAAGGATCACGGTTAAAATCCCCTGCTATCATCCAGTTAACTTGAGGTATATTTACAAAATGTGTATTTATGGGCTGTGATAATTGCTCCTACATCTGTTCCTTCATTGGCTAAAACATAGATATTGAAAAAAGCATCACTTCCATCGCGAATTCCTATAATGGGTCTTGAAACTATAGCTAAATTTACACGATTAGCTCCTACATCAACGCGAGAATAATAAATAAAAACCCTATCAGGTCTTGAAAGAGTCCTCAAATTCTACTCATATTCATCAATAGGCGTTCCATCTTGTTGCACATGGCGTCCTGTTGGAGTGGCTATTCTTAGTAAAGTTCCTATTTCTTGTATCATTAAGATATCTAAGGGGTTTGCTCCACTTGCAAGTTGTCTTATTGCATTATTGTTGATGCTACTAGTTAAAGGTGGGGTAAATAGGAGTAATAAGTACTAAATCAGCATTGCTAATTAAACTTGGAATTTCTTGATTAGTAGGAAAAATAGGTTCAAGTCCTAGTTTTAAAGAAAAAGAATTAGTATCTTCAAATTCTCCAAATGAACGCCCCAAAGGATTTACATTTTCAAAATTTAGAAGAACATGCATTAAAGAAAAAAATCATAAAAAAAATAAAAACTTTAATTTTTTGCATTAAAAACCTTGATTATGTATTTAAATTTTTTAAGAAAATAATAACATAATTTTCATTATAATTTTCCGCTTCTTAAAATGTTTTATTTTGTTGTTTTTAAAGGTAGAATTTACATGCATCTTAAACACTTATATTTTAGTATTTCTCAAATTTTTAATTTTTACAAAGAAGGTTTTAAAAATTTAACTCTTGGAAAGACCCTTTGGAAAATTATCTTTATCAAACTTTTTGTTATGTTTGTGATTTTAAAACTTTTTGTTTTTGATGTAAATTTTAATTCTATTTTTAAAAGCGACAAAGAAAAAAGCACTTTTGTACTCAAAAATCTTACACTCGAAGGAAAATAAATGAACGAACTTAATAGCGTTGATTGGTCAAGAGCGCAGTTTGCTTTAACTGCACTTTATCATTTTTTGTTTGTGCCTTTAACCTTAGGCTTATCTTTTATCATTGCTATCATGGAGACTATCTATGTAAAAACTAAAAATGAAAGATGGAAAAAAATCACCAAATTTTGGCTTTCATTATTTGCTATAAATTTTGCTATCGGTGTAGCTACAGGTATTATAATGGAATTTGAATTTGGAACAAACTGGGCAAATTATAGCTGGTTTGTGGGAGATATTTTTGGTGCACCTTTGGCGATTGAAGGTATTATGGCATTTTTTTTAGAGGCTACTTTTTTTGCAGTTATGTTTTTTGGCTGGGATAAAGTAAGTAAGGGTTTTCACTTACTTTCAACTTGGTGTGTGGCTATAGGAAGTAATCTTTCTGCTTTTTGGATTTTAGTGGCAAATGGTTGGATGCAATATCCTGTAGGAATGAGCTTTAACCCTGATACAGCAAGAAATGAAATGCAAAGCTTTTTTGAAGTAGCACTTTCTCCTGTGGCTATTTCAAAATTTTTACATACCATAGGCAGTGGTTATGTGATTTCAGCTTTATTTGTAATAGGAATTTCAGCTTGGTTTATGTTAAAGGGACGCCATATTATCGAGGCTAAAAAAAGCTTAGTTGTAGGAGCTAGTTTTGGTTTGGTTTGTTCAATCTTTTTGTTTTTCAGCGGAGATGAAAGTGCTTACCGTGTAACTCAAACTCAACCTATGAAACTTGCAGCTATGGAAGGGGTTTATCAAGGTGAACATCGTGCAGGACTTGTACCTTTTGGAATCTTAAACCCTAAAAAAACCATAGATAATAACGAAAGTGTGTTTTTATTTGACATTACTATACCTTACGCTCTTTCTATATTAGGAAACCGTGATCCAAATTCTTTTGTACCAGGAATTGAAGATTTAATCTATGGAAATGAAAGCAAAGGTATAGAACCTATGCAAAATCGTATCGATAGAGGAAAAATCGCTATACAAGCTCTAAAAGACTATAAGCTTGCTAAAGAAAACAATGATACAATAGCTATGGCAAATCACAAATCTATTTTAGAAACTCATTTTAAAGATTTTGGCTATGGATATCTAGAAAAACCAAGCGATACTATTCCGCCTGTGGCTTTAACTTTTTATAGCTTTCATATCATGGTTGCTTTGGGAAGTTTTTTCTTTTTACTTTTCATCGTTACTCTTTATCTTACTATGGCAAATGATATTGAGAAATTTAGAAAAGTACTTTGGGTATGTTTATTATCCATTCCATTGGGTTATATCGCCGCTGAAGCAGGCTGGATTGTTGCTGAAGTAGGCAGACAACCTTGGGCAATTCAAGACTTACTTCCTGTACATATCGCAGCAACGCAACTTGGAAAAGTCAATGTTCAAATTTCATTTTGGATTTTTGCAGTACTTTTTACAGCCTTATTGATTGCAGAAGTTAAAATCATACTTACTCAGATTAAAAAAGGTTTTGACGCACATGCAGAGCATACTCCACTTATGGGCAAAGGAGAAAAATGATGTTTTTTGGTTTAGAACTCGAAGGTTTGCAAATTTATTGGTGGTTGATTTTAAGTTTGCTCGGCGGACTTTTAGTTTTTATGTTTTTTGTCCAAGGTGGACAAACTTTAATCGATGAGCTTAGCAAGGATGAGCTTGAAAAAACCATGCTAGTCAATTCTTTAGGGCGTAAATGGGAGCTTGGTTTTACAACTCTCGTACTTTTTGGCGGAGCTGCTTTTGCAGCTTTTCCACTTTTTTATAGTACAAGTTTTGGCGGAGCTTATTGGGCTTGGCTTTGTATTTTATTTTGTTTTATTTTACAAGCTGTGGCTTATGAGTATCGTAAAAAAGAAAATAATGTTTATGGCTCTAAAACCTATGAAATTTTTCTTAAAATTAATGGCTATTTAGGTGTGTTTTTAATCGGAGTTGCAGTAAGTAGCTTTTTTAGCGGTTCCGAATTTATCTTAAATGAGCATAATTTTGTTTCTTGGCAAAATCCTTTGCACGGCTTAGAGCTTTTACTCAATCCTTTTAATTATCTCTTAGGCTTAGCTTTGGTATTTTTAGCAAGGCTTTTAGGCGCAGCGTATTTTATGAACAATATCAATGATGAGAATATCAAAATAAGAGCTATGAAAAAACTTATGATCAATAGCATTCTATTTTTACCTTTTTTCTTAGGTTTTTTAGCGTGGATTTTCTTAAAAGATGGTTTTAGTGTAGATATCAATGGAGTTGTAAGCATGAGTGCGAATTTATATTTATATAATTTCTTAAATCAAATGATTTTTGCTGTTTTGCTTGTTATTGGTGTGATTTTAGTGCTTTTAGGTATGGTTCAAGGAGCAAAAGGTTGCTCTAAGGCTATTTTTACTTTAGGACTTGGAACGGTTTTAATAGTTTTTGCTTTATTATCAAGTATTGGTTTAGGTCAAAGTGCTTTTTACCCATCTTTAAGTGATTTACAAAGTTCTTTAACTTTAAAAAATGCAAGTTCAAGCTATTATACTCTAAGCGTCATGGCTTATGTGTCTTTGCTTGTACCTTTTGTTTTAGCTTATATTATCTATGTTTGGAATGCAATGGATAAGGTAAAAATCACACGCGAAGAAATCGCAAACGATGATCACGCATATTAAGGAGAAAAAATGTTACATGCTTTGTTTTTATTGACTTGGCCTTTAGTAATTTATCTAAGCTATAAATTTATAATGCTAAATATCAATCAATTAGAAAAAGATAGCAAACTATAAAGCAAGATAAGATTTAAACCGATATAAGTATAAATCTTTTCAAAATATTGCAATTTGCCCACTTTTGGGCATCTTTTAATCATAAATCTTTTAAAGCTTCATTAGCAGCATCAAGGGCGTGAATAAGGCTTGTGTCAAAAATTTTGATATTTGTATCATTTTTGGATATTAATAAACCAATTTCAGTGCAAGCTAAAAGCACTCCCTTTGCACCTTTTTCTTGTAATTTTTTTATAATATTTAAATATTTTTCTTTAGATTCTTGCTTGATTTTACCCTTGCAAAGCTCATTAAAAATAATATCATTAACGATTTTTATATCTTCATCGCTAGGAATAATAACGCTAATATTTTCTTCAATAAGCATTTTTTTATAAAAATCCTGAGTCATTGTGTATTTAGTACCCAATAAACCAATTTTTTGTATGTTTTCTTGTTTTAAAGCCTTAGCAGAGCTTTTTGCAATATGCAAAATAGGGATATTTATGTTTTGTTGAATTTCATCAAAAACCTTATGCATAGTATTAGTTGCAATTATTATAAAACTAGCCCCTGCAAGTTCTAATTTTTTAGCACACTGAGTTAAAATTTGCGCAGCTTCTTGCCATTTATCTTGGCTTTGTAAATTTTCTATTTCTTCAAAATTAACACTGTAAAGTAAAATTTTTGCAGAATTTAAAGATTTTAATTTATCATTTATAGCTTGATTTATTGTTTTATAATAAGTAATAGTACTTTCAAAACTCATTCCGCCTATAATACCAATGGTTTTCATTTTTCTCCTTAAAAATTAATTTTTGAGTTGTTTTATTATAATATATTTCATAGAAATACGATTTATTTTTAAATAAATAAATATATTTTAATATTTTTATTAAAATTTAAAATAATTTTTTAAACTATTTTCCAATCTACAGGAATTTTACCAACTTTTTTTAAAAATTTATTAGCCTTTGAAAAATGTTTACAACCTAAAAATCCTGTTCTAGCTAAAGGGCTTGGGTGAGCTGCTTTTAAAATCAAATGCTTAGCATTATCAATCAAAATCTCCTTGCTTTTTGCGTAATTTCCCCAAAGCATAAAAACAAGCCCTGATTTTTCATTGCTTAATTTATGTATTATAGCATCACTAAATTCTTGCCAACCCCACGAACTATGACTAGCTGCTTTATTTGCTTCAACGCTAAGAATAGAATTTAAGAGCAAAACTCCTTGTTTTGCCCAAGAGCTTAAATCTCCGCTTTTTGCTGGAGCGATGTTTAAATCATTTTGCAATTCTTTAAAAATATTATTAAGACTTGGTGGGATTTTTACATTTTTTGGAACCGAAAAACTAAGCCCCATTGCTTGGTTTGGTTGATGATAGGGATCTTGTCCTAGGATAATAATTTTAATTTCTTTTAAGGGACATAAATTAAAAGCATTAAAGATTAAATTTGCAGGCGGATAAATAATTATATTTTGATCAATCGCATTTAGGTATTGTTTTTTGATTTCTAGAAAATATTTTTTTTGAAATTCGTCTCTTAAAAATTCTTTCCAGTCATCATTTATTTTAATCTTATCTATGTTTATTGTAATTTCTTCCATGTTATCCCTAATTATTTAAATTATTAAAAATTTTATTCTAGCAAAAAAAGCTTGCAAAAATATATTAATTTTTTTTGAAGTAAATAAAATTTTTTATATTAATAAAAATTAAATATAAAGACATAATTTAGGATATAAAAATACTTAATTTATTATATTTTGAAAGTATTTTAATTATTAACCAATTATTAACTAAAAATGCAATATCATTATTTTATGATTTAAATCAAAAATTTTTGATTTTAAATTAAAATACTTTTTATGAAAGGTTCAAAATGGGAACAAGAAAAGAACATGATTTTATTGGGGAATTGGAAATCTCTGATGAGGTTTATTATGGAGTGCAAACTTTTAGAGCTGTTGAAAATTTTGATATTTCTCATGATAGATTAAAAGATTTTCCTCGCTTTGTTAGAGCTTTGGCTAGAGTAAAAAAAGCTGCAGCTATGGCAAATCATGAATTAGGTCTTTTGGATAAAAATATCCAAGATGCGATTATTAAAGCGTGTGATAAAATTTTAGAAGGCGGGTATTATGATCAATTTGTAGTAGATATGATCCAAGGAGGTGCTGGAACAAGTACAAATATGAATGCTAATGAAGTTATAGCAAACATAGGACTTGAACTTATGGGTCATAAAAAAGGTGAATACCAATATCTTCATCCAAATGATCATGTTAATTTAAGCCAAAGTACTAATGATGCTTATCCTACAGCTTTACACCTTGCCTTGCATGATTATTTAAGTGATTTGGCAAAAGCTATGGAGCATCTGAAAAAAGCTTATGAGAGAAAAGCTGAAGAATTTAAAGATGTTCTTAAAATGGGTAGAACCCAACTGCAAGATGCTGTACCTATGACTTTAGGTCGTGAATTTAAAACTTTTGCCGTAATGATAGGTGAAGATATACAAAGAGTATTAGAAGCTAGAAAATTGATTTTAGAGATCAATTTGGGTGGAACTGCTATTGGAACGGGAATTAATTCTCATCCTGATTATCCGAAGGTTGTAGAAAGAAAAATAAGAGAAGTGACAGGTTTTGAATATACTGTGGCTGAGGATTTGATCGAGGCGACTCAAGATACGGGAGCTTATGTACAAATTTCAGGTGTTTTAAAACGTGTTGCAACAAAACTTTCTAAAGTATGTAATGACTTAAGACTTTTAAGTAGTGGTCCAAAATGTGGTCTTAATGAGATTAATCTTCCAAAAATGCAACCAGGTAGTTCTATCATGCCAGGTAAGGTAAATCCTGTTATTCCTGAAGTAGTTAATCAAGTTTGTTATTTTGTTATTGGAGCAGATGTAACTGTAACTTTTGCTTGCGAGGGTGGACAATTACAACTTAATGTTTTTGAACCAGTTGCAGCATATAGCTTATTTAATTCTATTGTAATGCTAGAAAAAGCAATGTATACTTTAGCTGATAAATGTATAGATGGTATTACTGCAAATGAAAAAATTTGTTCAGACTTTGTCTATAATTCAGTAGGTATAGTAACAGCTTTAAATCCTTATATTGGTTATGAAAATTCAGCTTCTATAGCTAAAGAGGCAATGAACACTGGAAAAAGAGTGGCTGATATTGCGCTTGAAAGAGGGCTTTTAAGTAAAGAACAAATTGATGAAATTTTAACACCATCAAATATGCTAAATCCTCACATGGAAGCTAAAAAATAGCATTTTAGGATTTAATATGGATATAATGATAATTTTGCAAGTAATCGTCCTTCTTGGGGCAATTTTTATCGGTATTCGCCTAGGCGGTATTGCTATAGGTTATACTGGAGGATTGGGTGTAGTTATACTAGGACTTGTTTTAGGTATGAAACCTGGTAATATTCCTTGGGATGTTATTTTAATTATTGCTGCAGCTATTGCAGCAATTTCTGCTATGCAACAAGCAGGTGGACTTGATTATATGGTAAGGGTGACAGAAAAAATTTTAAGATCAAGCCCTAAATTTATAAATTATTTAGCTCCAGCTTGTGGATGGTTGCTTACAATCTTAGCAGGAACAGGAAATGCAGTATTTTCTTTAATGCCTGTTGTAGTTGATGTTGCAAAATCTCAAAACATAAAACCTAGTGTTCCACTTTCATTAATGGTTGTTTCTTCGCAAATTGGAATCACTGCTTCTCCTGTAAGTGCAGCTGTGGTTTATATGAGCGGCGTTTTAGAGCCACTTGGATGGAATTATCCAACTTTAATTGGAATTTGGATCGGTACAACTTTTATAGCTTGTATGCTTACAGCTTTTATAGTGAGTTTAATCACTCCTATGGATTTAAGCAAAGATAGCGTTTATCAAGAACGCTTAAAAGCAGGACTTGTTAAAGATGCAGGAGCTATTTTACATGGTGAAGATAAACCAGGTGCTAAACTTTCAGTAGGAATTTTCTTGATCACTGTTTTGGCAGTTGTACTTTATGCAA
Organism: Campylobacter sp. BCW_4341; assembly: GCF_001764255.1. NCBI lineage: Bacteria > Pseudomonadati > Campylobacterota > Epsilonproteobacteria > Campylobacterales > Campylobacteraceae > Campylobacter > Campylobacter sp. BCW_4341. Next base: position 65,649 of record NZ_MKAH01000023.1, read on the forward strand.
CTGCAATTTCAAGTAATATTAAATGGATTGATCCTGTTGTGGTTCCAAGAGATGCAGCTATTATGAGCTTTTTACTTACTGCAGCAACTTTGATCACTTGGCTTTGTAAAGTTGAACCAGGTAAAATTCTTGATACCAGTGTATTTAAAAGTGGTATGACTGCTTGTGTTTGTGTTTTTGGTGTAGCATGGCTTGGAAATACTTTTGTTGCAGGACACGAAGCTTCTATTAAAGAAGTAGCAGGCGACTGGGTTAAACAAACCCCTGCTATGTTAGCAGTTGCATTTTTCTTTGCAAGTATGCTTTTATATTCTCAAGCAGCAACCGCAAAGGCCATTGTACCTGTAATTATCACCGCTTTAGGAATTTCAGCAACAAATCCGCATGATTCTTATATGCTTGTAGCTTGTTTTGCAGCAGTTTCAGCACTTTTTGTGCTTCCAACTTATCCAACCTTACTTGGCGCTGTGCAAATGGATGATACAGGAACGACTAGAATTGGTAAATTTATATTTAATCACTCTTTCTTTATACCAGGAGTTTTAGCTATTGCAATTGCTGTAGCATTAGGCTTTGTATTAGCTCCTATGCTTATTTAAATCAAACCCTAGGTTTTTCTCCTAGGGTGAAAATTTTTTCATTAGTTTTTAAGTATATACTACGCTATAATATTCATTTTTAATTTTCTTTAAGAAAGGAATTTAATGAAGATAAAAGTTGGGTTGATTTTTTCAGGTATTGTTTGCCTTTTTTTAACAGCTTGTGTTAATCAGGTTAAACAAAATACAACATTTGAAAATGCTTTAACACAAAAATATTGTGGTGATGATTTTTTCAATCAAAATTTAGAAAAAATTAAAAAAAATGATGATGTCATTTATACAGGATTAAATGCAGGTTTGATTGCTAGAAATTGTGGTGATTTTAACAAAAGTAATGTATTTTTTGATGCTGTGGAAGAATCTTATAAATATGATGTGGATTTAGAAAATGTAGGCTCTAAAGCAGCTAAATTTGTTGGTACAACCTTGCTTAATGATACTATAGTTGATTATGATGGTTCTTTATATGAAAGAATTATGGTTAATATATATAAAGCTCTAAACTATATGGAAGAAGATGATTATGAAAATGCAAGAGTTGAGTTTAATCGTGCTTTAATGCGTCAAGATAAGGCAAAAGAATATTTTGCTAAAGAAATTGAGAAAAATCGTGCTGATTTAGATAAGGCAAAAGAAGATAAAAATTATGATAAAAATATGAATGAAAACTCAAAAGTTATAGAAGCACAATACGATAACTTATTTAAAGAGTTTGATACAACAAAAAATTTCATAAATCCTTATGCGACTTATCTTGCTTCAATATTTTTCTTTATGGATAAAGATTATAGAAAAGCTGCAGATTTATTTAGAGAAGTAGCTATTATTTATCCAAAAAATAAAACTATCAAAAAAGAGGCTAAAATTTTTAAAGAATATGCCACAAAAATAAAAGTCAAAAAAGCTAAAAAATATGTTTTTGTAGTTTATGAAAATGGATTTGGTGTAGTTAAGGATGAATTTGCTTTAACCTTACCTTTTATAGTGGATAAAAAAATTATTAGCACAAATATTGCTTTACAAACCTTGAAAAAAAGGGAAGCTTCTTTTGCAAATTTAAATATAAATGGTCAAAATACAAATGATTTTGTAGATTTAGACAATATTGTCGCTACTGAATTTAAAATAAATATGCCTGCAATGATTGCTAAAGCCTTAGCTCAAACTATAATTAAAACCACTTTAAATGTAGCTGTTGCAAATAATGACTCTACAGGTGGATGGCTAAGTCTTGCAACAGCAGTAGCAACTGCTGCAACCAACAAAGCTGATGTGCGTTCTTGGAGAGGTTTACCAAAAAGTATTGCCATAGCAACAATAGAAAACGACGGAAATTTAGAAATCAAAGATCCACAAGGCAATATTTTGTTTCAAAAATCATTGGATAAAAATAAAAATGCTCTTGTTGTAGTGCGTTCTTTTGCTCCGTATTTACCTGCAAGTGTTGCTATCATGGAAAAATAAGGCTAAAAGATGAAAAAAATTATTTTATTTATTTTAATGTTTTTACTTAGTGCTTGTGCACCAAGTTATCAAATAAATTCAAATCAAAATACTGTAATTTTAGGTTCAAATTTACCAAAAAGTTTAGTAAAACAATTTCAAAAGCGTATAAATAGCAATGGTTATTTAGAATTTGAAGTGATTTTACGCAGTACTTTTGCTAAAGATGTAATTTATAAAGTAGATTGGTTAGATAAAGATGGTTTTGTGCTAAGAGATGTTTTAAATGAGGATTATCAAGCCCTTAGAATTCCAGCAGGACAAGAGGTAATTCTTCGTAAACTTGCATCTGATACAAGAGCGAAGGATTTTAGATTAGAAATTAAAGCAAAAAATTAATCTCATTTTAGGAAGGATAAATCATGAAAAAAACAAAAATTTTAGGAACAGCTCTTATTGGAGCTTTGCTTTTTAGTGGTTGTGCGCAAACAGCTTATACAGATGGAAAGGCAAGTCAGGTAAAAAAAGGCGATGCTTTAACCTTGGGTCTTGATAGACAAGATTTTGAAAGTGCAGCTGAAACTATGATAAATAGTATGTTAAGCGATCCTGCTTTTGCAAATATTAAACCAGGTACAAGAAAGGTTATTGCTATTGGTAGGGTTGTGAATGATACCCCGCAAAGAATCGATACTGAAAAACTCACCGCAAAAATCACTTCTGCATTAAGAAAATCAGGTAAATTTGTTCTAACTTCGGCAGTTGCTGCAGGCGGAGCGCTTGATAGCATGAGTGAAGATGTAAGAGAATTAAGAGATAATGATGAGTTTAATCAAAAAACCATAGCAAAAAAAGGGACATTGGTATCGCCTGATTTTTCTCTTGCGGGTAAAATTAGACAAGATAATGTAAAACTTAGCAATGGTAAAACTCAAGTAGAATACTTTTTCTTACTAAGACTTACTGATTTAACATCAGGTTTAGTTTATTGGGAAGATGAGCAAACTATTGATAAAACTGGTTCTAGTAAATCAGTTACTTGGTAAAATAAAAATTAATTTATGAATAAAATTTTTAGCTCAAGTGTTTAGCTTGAGCTTTTTTTATGATTTTTAAAAGGATATGAAATGAAAAAAATATTATTTATTGGCTCTTTAGTTATGGCAAGTTTACTTTATGCACAAGGTTCCCAGCCTGTAGAAATTACACAACAAGATATAAATACTCAAAATGAAATGTCTGATGCAAGTACTAAGGATATTACCCCAAAATCAATTGAAGATTTTTTTGAAGAATTTGCCGATAATTTCGGTATAGAATATGGTATAACCAAAGATGGAAAAACTTTTTATACGGGAAAAAGTACTGTTGCTGTAAATGATACTGATCCACAATTTGCACAAGCTTTACAAAATGCTTATCAAAAAGCAATGTTAAATTTACAAAGCGAATTTATAAGAGATGCTTTTGGAAGAATTGCTACAAGCAAGATTCAAAATTATGAAGCAGATAATTCTACTAATGCTAAGGAATTTGATGAATTGCCAAAAGGTGATAAGGTTGATCAAATTTTAAATAAACTTACACAATTAGCTGGTGCTCAGCTTGATAAGGCATTAAAAGATTTAGGTATAGATACAAATTCTTTAAGCGAAGACAGAAAAAAGACTTTATTAAAGCAAGAATTTCTTAATAAAACTATGACAAATGCCATAGGTTCTATGAGTGGACTTGTTCCTGTGCAAACTATAGTTACACAAAGAAGAGGTGAGTATGATGTAGGTGTTATTGCTGTTATTTCCAATAAAACTCGCCAATTAGCAAAAGATATGGCACTAGCAAGACAGAGTGCTATTAAGGGTAAAGGCAAGGCAATAAGTGAGTATCTGCCAAAAGATACAAAAGGCTTTTTAAATGAATATGGAATTCGCTTAGTTTATGATGAAAATGGTGCGCCTATTATTTTAAGTTATGGAAACTGGGGTTATGTAGCAGATCCTAGCAATGCTAAAAAAACAAATATTTTAGAAGATAGAGCCAAAGAAACAGCACTTACTATGGCTGATGCTGCTATTATAGAGTTTATTAATACAAATTTAAGTCTTAAAGATGAAAGAACAACTGGTGATACTTACGAGGAAATTATCAAACAAAGTATTAATGTTAATGATAGTTCCACTCAAGAACAAACTCAAAACATAACAAATATTATTGACAAAGTAAGTAGTAAAATAAAAGCAAGTGCAAGCGGTAAAATTCGTGGTATTCGTACTCTTAAAAAATGGAGCTATACAAGTGAAAATGGTATTGAATATGTAGGAGCTGTGAGATTTTATTCTTATGAAAATTTAGCTAACACAAATGAGGCTTTAAATTCAAAGTCAAATACAACAAAAAATGAAGCTAAAAAATCTTCTAGCATACAAAGAAGCTCTAATGTTGTAAATAGCATGGATGATTTTTAAAGGTAAAAGATGAAAATAATTAAAATTCTTTTTTTAGGCTTATTTTTAAGTCTAAGTCTTAATGCTAAAGTTATAACCACAACTTCAACAAAATCAAGCACAGGCGAAGGCACAGGCTTGACTAGGGAAGATGCGATAAACAATGCCATTATAGAAGCTATAGGAAAAATGAGCGGAGTAAGCATCAATTCTCTTAAGAAATCTAACACTAGCGTTTCAACTGATAATTCAGGTTCAAACATACAAGATAATTACAGCGAGCAAATTTCAAAAGCCACCAAAGGTAGAGCCGATACTTATGAAATCAATAGTGTTGAACAAGATGTAAATGGTAAATATACAGCCAATGTAACGATTTTTAAAACCACAACAACAAAAAAGTATCAAGCTCCAGGTTTAAGTGCAGATAATAGAAGAAGTATTACTGTTTTTGATTCTACTCCAGATGTTGCAAAAAGAGGTATAGGCTCAGCTTTGCAACAAAAAATCATTTCTGATTTATTGCAAAGTCGTAAATTTAATGTTTTAGACCGTGATTCTAGTGGCTATTATGAAATGGAAAAAGCTTTAATCAAAAGTGGCGACGCAGCTAGTGATGAAGTTTATAAACTTAAAAATGTGTTAGCAACAGATTATATTTTATTGTTTTTTATTTCAGGACTTGAAGGTAAGCAAAAAACAAGCAATTTAACAGGAAAAAGCAAAACTGAAATTGAAGTTATCGTAGATTATCGCGTGTTTTTATTTGCTACAAGACAAATTAAATTTTCTAATACTTTAAGTATGAAAGTTAGCATTAAAGACGATAGCCTTAGTGCCAATGAAGCTGCACTCAAACAAATTGCAAATCGTATTGCAGGAGATATTTTAAATGCAATTTATCCTTTGAAAGTTGCAAGCGTTGAAAACAATGAAGTAGTATTTTCTCAAAGCTTAAATCAAGGTGATATTTATGAATGTTTTGCTCTTGGGAAGGTTATAAAAGATGCTTATACAAAAGAAAATACAGGAAGAGTAGAAAGCAAAACAGGAAGTATTGAAATCACTCGCACAAGCCCTAAACTTTCTTATGCAAAAATCACAGAAGGTAGTGTAAAAGTAGGCGATATTTGTAGACCTTTAATTGGTAGCAATAGTGGAAATGGTTATACTATAGGTCGTGATGCAAATTATGAAACCCAAGAAGGTGGCGGAGTAAATCTAGGCTTTTAAATTTTTAGAGTTTGATTTTTCTCAAACTCTAAATCCTTTCTTAAATTCATCAAAAATTAAAGAAAAATTTTGTAAAATCAAAATTCTATTAAACCACTAAAGCTTTTAAATCCGTTATTGCGGTGCTTTATGGTACTACCAATTTATAAGGAAAAGCAATGTATGCTATTATCAAACACAGCGGAAAGCAATACAAAGTAAGTGTTGGCGATGAGCTAAAACTAGATCACTTTGAAGCTGAAAGCAAAGCAAGTATTGAAGTAAGCGAAGTTCTTGCTATCAATGATAAAGAATTAAAGGTAGGTGCGCCTTTCGTAGCAGGTGCAAAAGTTGTTTTAGAAGTGATCAATCACGGAAAAGATAAAAAAGTTGTGATTTACAAAAAAAGACGCAGAAAAGATTCTAAACTCAAACGCGGTTTTAGAAGACAATTTACTCGCGTTGTAGTAAAAGATATCAAAGCTTAAGGAGTAAAGAATGGCACACAAGAAAGGTCAAGGTTCAACTCAAAATAACCGCGATTCTATAGGTCGTCGTTTAGGTGTTAAAAAATTTGGTGGCGAGTTTGTTAGAGCTGGAAATATCATCATCCGCCAAAGAGGAACTGCAACTCATGCAGGTAACAATGTAGGTATGGGAAAAGATCATACTATCTTTGCTCTAATTGATGGTTTTGTAAAATTCGAAAGAAAAGACAAAGACAGAAAAAAAGTTTCTGTATATCCTGCATAAGTTTTCAGGACGCTTTTTTAGCGTCTTGAAAACTTTAAATTTATAAATTTAACTTCTTTTATTTACTCAAATTTAGCTTTATAAATTTAAAGTCAAAGGCAATTTAAATGTTTATTGATAGTGTTAAAATTACTTTAGCTTCAGGCGATGGCGGCAAAGGTGCTGTAAGTTTTCGCCGTGAAAAACATGTTCCACTTGGTGGCCCTGATGGAGGAGATGGTGGAAATGGTGGTGATATTATTTTCGTATGTGATAATAATACCCACACTCTTGTAAATTTCAAAGGCAAAAGAGAATTACGCGCACAAAATGGTGCTGGTGGAATGGGACGCAATAAAAATGGCAAAAAGGGTGAAAATTTAGAACTTATAGTGCCCGAAGGAACGCAAGTTATCGATGCGCAAACTAATGAAATTTTACTCGATCTTACCAAAGAAGGACAAAGAGAGCTTTTTTTAAAAGGTGGAAAAGGCGGACTTGGCAACACTCATTTTAAACACGCCACTAATCAACGCCCCGATTACGCACAACCTGGTATAAAAGGAGAAAGTCGCTTAGTCAGACTTGAGCTTAAACTTATTGCCGATGTAGGGCTTGTGGGCTTTCCAAATGTGGGAAAATCTACTCTTATAAGCATTGTTTCAAATGCAAAACCTGAAATTGCAAATTATGAATTTACCACCCTTACTCCAAAACTTGGACTCGTGGATGTAGATGAGTATAATTCCTTTGTTATGGCTGATATTCCAGGGATTATCGAAGGAGCAAGTGGGGGTAAAGGCTTAGGACTTGCCTTTTTAAAGCACATAGAAAGAACGAGCTTTTTACTTTTCGTGCTAGATCCTATGAGGCAAATGCCTTTAAAAGAACAATTTATAGTACTAAGAAAAGAACTTGAAAAATTTTCCAATGAACTTTTTGGGCGTAAATTTGGCATCATGATTTCAAAAAGTGATAGTGTTAGTTTAGGAGAAGAATTTGCCGAGCAAATTGCTTTAAACATTAATGAGTTAGAAAATTATCTCAAAGAAATAAATAATCCGCAAAGCTTTTTAATCAAAGTCTCAAGTCTTGAAAAAACAGGACTTAAAGAACTTAAATTCATGCTTTTAGAAGAAATTAAAACTTTAAGAAATAACAAATAAAAATTTTAACAATCTAGGAAGTGTTTTATATTAAAAGTTTCAAACACTCCCTATTTTTTCAAACAATAACTAGTTTATATGAAATTTTGGCTAAAATTATAAAAATTTTTCAAGGAATAAGCATGAAAAGAATAGTTGTTAAAGTGGGTTCTCATGTGATTAGTGAAGAAAACACTTTAAGTTTTGAGCGTCTTAAAAATTTAGTCGCATTTTTAGCTAAACTCATGGAAAAATATGAAGTGATTTTAGTAACTTCAGCAGCGATTTCAGCAGGACACACTAAACTAGATATTGATAGAAAAAACCTCATTAATAAACAAGTTTTAGCCGCTATTGGACAACCTTTTTTAATCAGTGTTTATAACGAGCTTTTAGCCAAATTTGGTAAACTAGGCGGACAAATTTTACTTACAGGCAAGGATTTTGACTCTAGAAAAGCTACCAAACACGCAAAAAATGCTATCGATATGATGATAAATTTAGGAATTTTGCCTATTATCAATGAAAATGACGCTACAGCTATAGAAGAAATTGTCTTTGGTGATAATGATAGCTTAAGTGCTTATGCTGCGCATTTTTTTGATGCGGATTTGCTTGTGATTTTAAGCGATATTGATGGATTTTATGATAAAAATCCTAGTGAATTTAGTGATGCAAAACGTTTAGAAAAAATCACTCATATCAAAGAAGAATGGCTACAAGCAACCATAAAAACAGGTAGTGAGCACGGAACGGGTGGTATAGTAACCAAACTTAAGGCAGCTAAATTTTTACTTGAACACAATAAAAAAATGTTTTTAGCAAGTGGATTTGATTTAAGTGCGGCAAAGACATTTTTATTAGAAGATAAACAGATAGGTGGAACTTTGTTTGAGTGATTAATTTATTAAATTCTCTTTTAAAATCAAATAAGTTATAATTAAAACTTTTAATTTCACACAAAGCGAAAAAATGAAAAAAATTATTTTTATGGGTACTCCATCTTATGCAACTTGTATTTTAAAAGCACTAGTAGAAAATGAAAATTTTAAACTCGTAGCACTTTTTACCCAGCCTGATAAAGCCGTAGGTAGAAAGCAAATTTTAACTCCAAGTGATACTAAGGCTTTTTTAAGTCAAAATTATCCTAGTATTCCTATTTTTACTCCAAGTTCTTTAAAAGATGAAAATATTATAAGAGAGATTAAGGATTTAAATCCTGATTTTATCGTGGTTGCTGCCTATGGAAAAATTTTACCTAAAGCCATTTTGGATTTAGCACCTTGTGTGAATTTGCATGCTTCTTTACTTCCAAAATACCGCGGTGCCAGTCCGATCCAAAGTGCGATTTTAAACAAAGATGAAAAAAGTGGAGTTTGCACCATGCTCATGGAAGAAGGGCTTGATACAGGTGCTATACTTGAAAGCTTAGAGTGTGATATAAAAGATAAAAATTCAAGTGAAGTTTTTGAACTTTTAGCAAATTTGGCCGCTAAGCTCATCCTCACTACTCTTTTAAATTTTGATAAAATCACCCCTAAAAAACAAGAGGAAAGTCTAGCAACACTTTGTAGAAAAATCAAAAAAGAAGATGGACTTATAAATTTGCAAAATGCAAGAGAACTTTATCAAAAATATCTAGCTTTTACTCCTTGGCCTGGAGTTTTTTTGGAAAATGGACTTAAATTCTTAGAGCTTGAACTTGTGGATGAATTAAAACAAAATGCTAAGATGGGTGAAATTTTAGAATTGGAAAAAGAAAGTTTTTTGCTTGCTTGCAAACAAGGAGTTTTGCGTATTAAAAAACTTCAAGAAAGTGGAAAAAAAGCTCTTGATGGTAGGACTTATTTAAATGGAAAAAGGCTTAAAAGTGAAGATAGTTTGTGTTGAAAGTATAGACTCAACTCATCTTTTTTTATGCAAGCAAATACGCAATGGAAAGATTGATGGAAATTTTGCTATTTATGCTTTAGAACAAACAAATGGAGTTGGAAGCAGGGAAAATTCTTGGCAAAGCTCTAAAGGAAATTTACATCTTTCTTTTTGTATTAAAGAAGAAGATTTACCAAAAGATTTACCTTTGGCCTCTGTGAGCATTTATTTTGCTTATTTACTTAAAGAAGTTTTACAAGAAAAAGGTTCTAAAATTTGGCTTAAATGGCCTAACGATCTATATTTAGATGATAAAAAAGCTGGAGGGGTTATAAGTGCTAAAATTTCAAATTTTATCATAGGCGGTATGGGTTTAAATCTGAAATTTTCACCTCAAAATACAGCTTTATGCGATATAGAAATTTCGCTTAAAGATTTAGTGAGTGAGTTTTTGCAAAAAGTAGAAAAAAAATTTTTATGGAAGAATATTTTTAGCAAGTATATGTTAGAATTCGAAAAATCAAGAAAATTTAGCGTCCATCATGAAGGTAAAGTTTTTTCACTTGAAAATTCTTTTTTGTATGAAGATGGTTCAATTTTACTAGGTGATAAAAGGGTGTATAGTTTAAGATGAGCGAAATTATTACAATAGCAAACCAAAAAGGTGGAGTAGGAAAGACTACAACAGCAGTAAATTTAGCCGCTTCTTTAGCTGTGGCTGAGAAAAAAGTACTTTTGATTGATGTTGATCCGCAAGCTAATGCGACTACAGGACTTGGTTTTAATCGTAATAATTATGAGTATAATATTTACCATGTTTTTATAGGAAGAAAAAAGCTTTCAGATATTATTTTAAAAACAGAATTGCCACAACTTCATTTAGCTCCTTCAAATATAGGTCTTGTAGGTATAGAACAAGAGCTTGCTAAAGGTGAAAATAATGAAAAAAAAATGCTGCTTAAAAATCAAATTCAAGAAGTGATTGATGAGTATGATTTTATTATTATTGATTCTCCACCTGCTCTTGGAAGTATTACTATAAATGCTTTTGCAGCAAGCGATAGTGTAATTATCCCTATACAGTGTGAATTTTATGCGCTTGAGGGTGTAGCTATGGTTTTAAATACAATTAAAATTATCAAAAAAACTATTAATTCTAAACTCAGGGTTCGTGGATTTTTACCGACAATGTATAGCTCTCAAAATAATCTTTCTAAAGATGTTGTAGATGATTTGAAACAAAATTTTAAAAAACAACTTTTTACTATTAATGGAAACGAAGATGACTTTATTGTGATCCCTCGCAATGTAAAGCTTGCAGAAAGTCCAAGTTTTGGAAAGCCTATAATTCTTTATGATATTAAATCGCCAGGTTCTGTTGCTTATCAAAATTTGGCGTATTCTATATTAGGATAATTATGATGGGGTTAAATAAAGATAGGGGTTTAAGCAGTTTAATCAGTGATATGGATACTGTTTATAGTAAAGAATTGGGTTTTGATAAAAATCAAAGCACTATGATAGAAATTGATCAAATTTCACCCAATCCATTTCAGCCAAGAAAGAATTTTGATCAAGAAGCTTTAGATGAGCTTGCTAATTCTATCAAAGAATTTGGGCTTATTCAGCCTATTATTGTATTTAAAAAAAATAGTAAATTTATTTTAATTGCTGGAGAACGTCGCTTAAGAGCGGTGAAAGCATTAGGAAAAAAAGAAATTCTAGCTTTTATTGCTGATATTGATGAGAATAAGCTTAGAGAATTGGCTCTTATTGAAAATATACAAAGAGAGAATTTAAACCCTATTGAGCTTGCTAATTCTTATAAGGATTTGATGCAAGTTCATAAAATTACTCAAGAGAATTTAGCAGAACTTATTCATAAGTCTCGTACTCAAATAACAAATACTTTAAGACTTCTGAATTTAGATATTAGAACTCAAGAGTTGATTGCTTCTGGAAAAATTTCTCAGGGTCATGCTAAAGTTTTAGTTGGTTTAGATCAAAAAGATGAAAAAATGTTGGTTGATAGTATAATAGGTCAAAAACTTAATGTTAGAGATACCGAAAAAATAGTTAAAAAAATAAAAAATAATGAAAGCTTACCTAATCAAGAATTTGAAGATGAAATAAAGAAATTAAAACACATACTAAATCGCTTTGGATTTGACTGCAAAAATAAAAATAATGATTTTGTAATTCATTTAGAAAATATTGATAAAATTAAAAAATTAATCAAAATGCTTGAAAAGTTTTAACCAAAATCTTAGCTTTTTTATGGTAGAATAGTCCTTCAAAAATTCTAACCAAGGAGAATTATGTTTGAAGATATGCATCCTTCCATAATGCTTGCTACTATGGCTATTTTTTTAGCTATGATAGTTATTTTAAATAGTATGCTGTATAAGCCGCTTTTAAAATTTATGGATGAAAGAAATGATTCTATAAAAAATGATGAGAATAAAGTAAAAGAAAATTCTCAAGAAGTTTTAGGTGTGAATGATGAACTAGAAGCTATTCATATTAACACTAGAGAAGAAATTCAAAAAATTAAACAAAGTGCTATAGCTGTTGCTAAAGAAGAGGCAGAGCAAATTCTTAGAAGCAAAAAAGAAGAATTAGAACGAAAAATGGCCAGCTTTTATGCAGATTTAGCTGTTCAAAGAAAAGAGTTGCAAGAACATTTAAACATACATTTACCTGAGCTTAAGCAGGCTTTGCAAAATAACATAAAGAAAATTTAAGAGGAGAGAAATGAGTAAGTTATTCTTTATTATATTTTTGCTACCTTTGTATGCCTTTGGTGCATCAAATGGTAGTGGAGAATATGATATTATTCCAAGGACTATTAATTTTCTAATTTTTGTGGCTATATTGTATTATTTTGTTGCAACTCCATTTAAAAATTTTTACAAAAACCGTATTGTAAAAATTTCTTCTAAGCTTGATGAAATTCAAAAAAAACTTTTAGAAAGTAAAGCTAAGAAATTAGATACGATGAAAAAACTTGAAGAAGCGAAAGCAAATGCTGCTGCTGCTTTAGTTACAGCAAAAAAAGAAGCTGAAATCTTAGTTCAAAATATTAAGAAAGAAACTCAAGATGAGTTGGATTTACTTCAAAAACATTTCGAGGAACAGAAAGATTATGAATTTAGAAAAATGGAAAAAGAATTAGTATCAAATACTTTAAACGAAATTTTTTCTGATCCAAATATGACATTAAAACAGAGTGAAATAATAGAACTTATGATGAAGAAGGTATCTTAAATATGGAGAATATAATTGCAAGAAGATATGCAAAAGCGATAGCTTCAAGAGCTGATATAAATGATTTTTATCAGAATTTGTGTATTTTAAATTCTGCTTTTGTTTTGCCGAAATTTAAAAATGTTATAGAATCTAACGAGATTAAAAAAGAAAGAAAAATGGAATTTCTTGATTCTTTTTTTGATATTAAAAATTCTAGTTTTCAAAATTTTTTAAGACTTTTGATTGAAAATTCAAGATTAGAATACATTCCTCAAATAGTTAAAGAACTTGAAAGACAAAAAGCTTTTAAAGAAAATATTTTTGTTGGTATTGTGTATTCTAAAGAAAAATTAAGTCAAGAAAATCTTAAAGATCTTGAAGTAAAACTTAACAAAAAATTTGATGCAAATATTAAATTAATCAATAAAATCAGTCAAGATGATAGTGTTAAAATAGAATTAGAAGAATTAGGTTATGAACTTTCTTTTTCTATGAAAGCTCTTCAAAATAAGCTAAACGAATATATATTGAAAATTATCTAAGGAGAAAAAGTAAATGAAATTTAAAGCTGATGAGATCAGTTCAATAATCAAAGAAAGAATTGAAAATTTTGATTTAAATCTTGAAATTGAAGAAACAGGAAAAATTATTTCTGTAGCTGATGGTGTTGCTAAGGTATATGGACTTAAGAATATTATGGCTGGAGAAATGGTAGAATTTGAAAATGGTGATAAAGGAATGGCCTTAAACCTTGAAGAGTCGAGTGTAGGTATTGTTATACTTGGAAAAGGAGAAGGTTTAAAAGAAGGTGCTTCTGTAAAAAGACTTAAGAAGTTACTTAAAGTTCCAGTAGGTGAGGCTTTGATTGGCCGTGTTGTAAATGCTTTAGGTGAGCCAATTGATGCTAAAGGTGTGATCAATGCTAATGAATATCGTTTTGTTGAAGAAAAAGCAAAAGGTATTATGGCGAGAAAAAGTGTTCATGAGCCTTTACATACAGGAATTAAAGCTATTGATGCACTTGTGCCAATTGGTCGTGGTCAAAGAGAGCTTATCATAGGCGATAGACAAACAGGTAAAACTACTGTTGCTGTTGATACTATTATATCTCAAAGAGGTCAAGGAGTTATCTGTATATATGTTGCAATTGGTCAAAAGCAAAGTACAGTGGCACAAGTGGTTAAAAGACTAGAAGAACATGGTGCTATGGAATATACTATTGTTGTAAATGCCGGCGCTTCAGATCCTGCGGCTTTACAGTACTTAGCTCCATATACTGGTGTAACCATGGGTGAATTTTTTAGAGACAACGCAAAACATGCTTTAATTGTTTATGATGATTTGAGCAAGCATGCTGTAGCTTATCGCGAAATGTCTTTGATTTTACGTCGTCCTCCAGGTCGTGAAGCTTATCCAGGCGATGTTTTTTACCTTCATTCAAGATTGCTTGAAAGAGCAAGCAAGCTAAATGATGAATTAGGTGCTGGTTCTTTGACGGCATTGCCGATAATTGAAACACAAGCAGGAGATGTTTCTGCTTATATTCCAACTAATGTTATTTCAATTACAGATGGACAAATTTTCTTAGAAACTGATTTATTTAACTCAGGAATTCGTCCTGCAATTAATGTTGGTTTATCAGTATCTCGTGTAGGTGGGGCTGCTCAAATTAAAGCTACAAAACAAGTTTCAGGCACATTAAGACTTGACCTTGCTCAATATAGAGAGCTTCAAGCTTTTGCACAATTTGCTAGTGATTTAGATGAGGCAAGTAGAAAACAACTTGAACGTGGACAAAGAATGGTTGAACTCTTAAAACAACCACCTTATTCTCCGCTTAGCGTTGAAAAACAAGTAGTTTTAATTTTTGCAGGAACCAAAGGTTTCTTAGATGATATTGCTGTTTCTAGAATTAAGGAATTTGAAGATGGAATTTATCCTTTTATTGAGGCAAAACATCCAGATATTTTTGAGCAAATTCGCTCTAAAAAAGCTTTAGATTCTGATTTGGAAGAAAAACTAGCTAAAGCCATTAATGAGTTTAAAGCAAATCATTTATAAGGTCTTTTATGTCTAATTTAAAAGAAATTAAAAGAAAAATTAAAAGTGTTCATAACACTCAAAAGACTACAAATGCTATGAAGCTAGTTTCTACTGCTAAGTTAAAAAAAGCAGAAGAAGCAGCTAAAAGATCAAAAATTTATGCACAAAAAATCGATGAAATTTTGAGTGAAATTTCATTTCAGATCAATAAAATTGTTCACAATGAAGATGATGTGCGTTTATCTTTGTTTCATAAAAAAGAACAAATTAAAACCGTAGATTTAATATTTATCACTGCAGATAAAGGCTTATGCGGTGGTTTTAATATTAAGACTTTAAAAACAGTAAGTGAAATGCTAAAAGAATATGAAGCAAAAAATATTAATATTCGTCTTAGAGCTATAGGTAAAACTGGGATTGAATATTTTAATTTTCAAAAAATAGAATTGTTAGAGAAATATTTCCATCTTAGTTCTAGTCCTGACTATGAGAAAGCATGTGAAGTAATTCATGCTGCTGTAGATGATTTTTTAAATGGAAATACAGATGAAGTGATTTTAGTTCATAATGGTTATAAAAATATGATTACCCAAGAACTTAAAATTAATCATCTTATTCCAGTTGAACCAAAGAGTATTGAACAGACTCATAATTCTCTTTTAGAGCTTGAACCGGAAGGAACTGAGCTTTTAGAAGATTTAATGAAAACGTATTTTGAGTATAATATGTATTATGCGTTAATCGATTCTTTGGCGGCAGAGCATAGCGCAAGAATGCAAGCTATGGATAATGCAACTAATAACGCAAAGGCAAGAGTGAAACAACTAAATTTAGCTTATAACAAAGCAAGACAAGAATCTATTACTACTGAGCTTATAGAAATTATCAGTGGTGTTGAATCAATGAAATAGTAAATTTTAAGGAGAAGATAAATAATGCAAGGATTTATTTCACAGGTATTAGGTCCGGTTGTTGATGTAGATTTTAACGACTATTTACCTCAAATTAATGAAGCAATTGTTGTAAATTTTGAAAGCGAAGGAAAAAAACATAAACTTGTTTTAGAAGTAGCAGCTCATTTAGGAGATAATAGAGTTAGAACTATTGCTATGGATATGACAGATGGTTTGGTAAGGGGCTTAAAAGCTGAGGCTTTAGGTGCTCCTATTAGTGTTCCTGTTGGTGAGAAAGTTTTAGGAAGAATTTTCAATGTTACTGGAGATTTGATCGATGAAGGTGAAGAAATTTCTTTTGATAAAAAATGGGCGATTCATAGAGATCCACCAGCTTTTGAAGATCAAAGCACAAAAAGTGAGATTTTTGAAACAGGGATTAAAGTTGTGGATTTACTTGCTCCTTATGCAAAAGGTGGTAAAGTAGGTCTTTTTGGCGGTGCAGGTGTTGGTAAGACTGTTATTATTATGGAGCTTATTCACAATGTTGCATTTAAGCATAGCGGCTATTCTGTATTTGCAGGTGTGGGTGAGAGAACTCGTGAAGGAAATGATCTTTATAATGAAATGAAAGAAAGCAATGTTTTAGACAAAGTTGCTCTATGTTATGGGCAAATGAATGAACCACCAGGGGCAAGAAATCGTATTGCTTTAACAGGTTTAACAATGGCTGAGTATTTTAGAGATGAAATGGGTCTTGATGTGCTTATGTTTATTGATAATATCTTTAGATTTTCACAATCAGGTTCTGAAATGTCAGCACTTTTAGGAAGAATTCCATCAGCTGTGGGTTATCAACCAACCTTAGCAAGTGAAATGGGTAAATTCCAAGAAAGAATTACTTCAACTAAAAAAGGCTCAATCACTTCAGTTCAAGCTGTTTACGTTCCAGCTGATGACTTAACCGACCCAGCTCCAGCAACTGTTTTTGCTCACTTAGATGCTACAACGGTTTTAAATAGAGCTATTGCTGAAAAGGGTATTTATCCTGCAGTTGACCCACTTGACTCAACTTCAAGAATGCTTGACCCAAATATCATTGGAGAAGAACATTATAAAGTTGCTCGTGGTGTTCAATCAGTGCTTCAAAAATACAAAGATTTACAAGATATCATCGCCATTTTAGGTATGGATGAGCTTAGCGAAGAGGATAAACTTGTAGTTGAAAGAGCGAGAAAGATTGAAAAATTCTTATCACAACCATTTTTCGTTGCAGAAGTTTTCACAGGTAGCCCAGGAAAATATATAAGCCTTGAAGATACAATAGCAGGATTTAAGGGAATTTTAGAAGGTAAATATGATCATTTACCAGAAAATGCTTTCTATATGGTTGGAAATATAGATGAAGCTATTGCAAAAGCGGATAAATTAAAAGGTTAATTTATGAACGATTTGATTAATTTCGAGATAGTTACGCCTTTGGGTGTAATCTATCAAGGAGAAGTAAAATCTGTTACTTTACCGGGTAGTGAAGGAGAATTTGGCGTGCTTAAAGGACATGCTGCTTTGGTTTCTTCTTTAAAATCTGGAGTAATTGATATTGAAAAAGCTGATTTAAATCATGAATTAATTGCTATTGATGCTGGGCATGCAAAGGTAGATGAAGATAAGATTTGCGTGCTAGCAAAGGGTGCGGTTTGGGTTTGCGGAAGTGATGAAAGTGAGATTGAAAAAAATCTTGCTCAAGCAAAAGATTTGATCAAATCTATGAGTTCTGATAATGCAGCTTTAGCGGCAACTTTTTCAAAACTTGATAATGCAAGGATGCATTAATGAATTTTGAAGCTATATTTCATTTTTTCAATAGTTCAAGTATTATTACTTATATAGTTTTATTATGGCTTTCTTTATATTTTATTTTAGCGTTTAGTATTTTGTTTGCTAGATTGACTTATTTGGCTACATGGAGAAATAAGGAAAAAGAAAGTTTAGAAACTTTGCTCTTGGGTGAGAAGGATTTAAGTCGTACTGATTCGATTTTAAGAAAATGCAATGATACAACTTCAAATCATTTAGAAATCTATAAAAATTTAGCAAGTCGTCGCGCTTCTGCTGGACTTACTTGGCTTAGTATTATTGCTTCAACTTCACCTTTTATAGGTCTTTTTGGGACAGTTATTTCTATACTTGAAACTTTTGGTGGGCTTGGAACTCAAAATTCTTTAAGTATCATAGCTCCTAAAATCAGCGAGGCTTTAGTTGCTACAGGTTGCGGTATTTTAGTGGCAATTCCTGCTTATACATTTCATCTCATCATTAAAAGAAAAGCTTTCGAACTTTTAAGCATTATTGATAGCGAGATTAAAGTTATAAGTTCGAGTAAATAAGGTTAAAAATGCCATTTGATGATGAAAAACCTGAACTTAATATCACACCTTTAGTGGATATTATGCTTGTATTGCTTGCGATTTTAATGGTAACAGCTCCAAGCATTACTTATGAAGAAAAAATTAATCTTCCACAAGGTAGTCAAAAAAATACTAGCGCTCCAACTGTTAAGAGTTTAATTATTAGTATTAATGCAAAAAAAGAAATTTTTTTAAATCAAAAAAAATACGATTTTATAAGTTTTGCTGACAATCTTGCTCAAAGAAAAGCACAATTTAATACCGAAGATCCAGTTTTTATACGCGCTGATAAAAGCTTAAAATATGACGATGTTATTTTAGTCTTAAGAAGTGTAAAAAATTTAGGATTTAATAAAGTTGCTTTACAGACTGAATAATCATGAAAAATTATGGTTTGAGTAATTTAAATTCGTTTTTACTTGCTTTAGTAATATATATTAGTATAGTAATTCTTGTTTTTTTTAGACTTGTAAGCGAGATTGAATCTGCTATACAATATACCGATATAAAAGATAGTTTTGTAGATATTGAACTTGCTGAACCATCAAAACAAGTTATTACTCAAAGCAACACTCCTAAAGAAATACAAAAACCAACAGAGCAAATTGATATAGAAAAACTTTTTGCTCAGACTACAAATAAAACAGTTAAAACTGAAGATATTGACCAAAAGGCAAGTAATTTTAATGAGCTTTTTGGAAATATTAAAGAAATACAAGAAGAAAAGACTACAAAAATTCAATCAAGTGCTAAATCAGGAATTTCTAGTGCTCCAAAACCTCAAGCTTCCGAACTTGTAAAACAACTTAATGATAGTTTACTTCAAGAAGAAAGTTCAACGCAAGGAGAAAGCACAAAGGCGCAAAAGATTGGAATTTATGATGAATTTTTAGGGAAAGTTGTGCGTATTATCACTCAAAGATGGACTCAGTATTATCCAAATAGTGAAAAAATTTCTGTTAAGGTAAAAATTTTTATTGATGAAAATGGAAAATTTGGCTATACTTCAGTTGAAAAAAGTGGGAATCCTTTATATGATGCTAAAGTGGCTGAATTTTTAGAAAGTCAAAAAGGTAAATTTATTACTTATCCTCCGCAAAATAAAAATATAAGCATTACCATGAATTTAAGAGATGAAGCAAAAGTTAAAAATGATTAGGAGAAAAAAATGAAAAAAATTGTAGCAATTTTTTTAGTCTTTTTAGGAAGTCTTTGGGCAGAAGATCCAGTGATTGATGTTGTTAATTCTGGTGTAGTTTTACCAAAGATTATCGTTAAAGATAATTCAAATTTAAGTGATGAGAATTTAAAGAAAAGCTTTTATAATATCATTGTGAACGATTTGAAAGTAAGTTCAAACTTTGAAGTTGTTGCTAATGCAACTGAGACAAGTAATTATACTTTTGAATACGCTTTAAATAAAAATGGTAACACTTTGAGTTTAAATGTAAAAATAAAAGCTGGCGGTTCTGATAAGTCAGAGCAAACTTATACTTTAAATGGTTTAGAGCAATATCCATTTTTGGCACATAAAAGCGTCAAAGCTTCTGTAAATGCATTAGGACTTGCACCTGTTGATTGGATGGATCATAAAATTTTGATCGCGAGAAATTCTAGCTCTAAAAAAAGTCAAATTATTATGGCTGATTATACTTTAACTTATCAAAAAGTTATTGTTGATGGTGGGCTTAATTTATTTCCAAAATGGGGAAATAAAGAACAAACTCTATTTTATTATACAGCTTATGATCATGATAAGCCAACTTTATACCGTTATGATTTAAATACCAATAAAGCTAGTAAAATTTTATCAAGTGGTGGCATGGTTGTAGCAAGTGATGTGAGTGTAGATGGAAGTAAACTACTTGTTACCATGGCTCCAAAAGATCAGCCTGATGTTTATTTATATGACTTAAATACCAAAAATCTAACACAATTAACTAATTATTCTGGTATTGATGTTAATGGAAATTTTATTGGCTCAGATGATAATAAAGTGGTATTTGTAAGCGATCGTTTAGGATATCCTAATATTTTTATGCAAGATTTAAATAGTAATAGTGCTGAACAAGTTGTTTTTCATGGTAGAAACAATTCGGCTGTTTCGACTTATAAAGATTTTTTGGTTTATTCAAGTCGTGAACCAAATCAAGCAGGTGTTTTTAATATTTATTTGATGTCAATTAATAGTGATTATATTCGTCAACTTACAGCAAATGGAAAAAATTTATTTCCAAGATTTTCTAGTGACGGTGGAAGTATAGTATTTATCAAATATTTAGGTGCGCAAAGTGCTTTAGGTGTTATTCGTGTAAATGCAAATAAGACTTTTTATTTTCCTCTTAGGGTTGGAAAAATTCAATCAATTGATTGGTAAAAATTTCAATTTTAGGTTAAAATTAATTAAAAATTAGATATAATAGTAAGAATTTATTAACTTTGAAAGGTCATAAATGAAAAAAATTCTTTTTACTTCAATTGCAGCTCTTGCAGTTGTTATTAGTGGTTGTAGCACAAAAAGCACTAGCGTAAGCGGTGATAGTAGTGTTGATTCAAATCGTGGTTCAGGTGGAAGTGATGGTTGGGATATTGATTCAAAAATTTCTCAACTTAATGATACTTTAAATAAAGTATATTTTGATTTTGATAAATTCAACATTCGTCCTGATATGCAAAATGTTGTAAGCACGAATGCTAATATCTTTAACACTGAAGTAAGCGGTGTAAGTATTACTGTTGAAGGAAACTGCGATGAGTGGGGAACTGATGAATATAACCAAGCTCTAGGTTTAAAAAGAGCAAAAGCTGTAAAAGAAGCTTTAATCGCTAAAGGTGTAAATGCTGATAGAATTGCTGTTAAAAGCTATGGAGAAACAAATCCTGTGTGCACTGAAAAAACTAAAGCTTGCGATGCGCAAAACAGACGTGCTGAATTTAAATTATCAAGATAATTAATGAAAAAAATATTCACAGTAGCTCTTCTTGGAGCTACTTTACTTTATGCAGAAAGCTCAGCTTTTGGTGCAGGAGATATAACAAGCAATTCTTCTTATGGTTTAACTTCAAATGAAAAATTATTTAAAGAAAAGTTAGATAATTTAAATAATGAAAATATACAAACAAATGCTAGAATTAATGAAATTAACGAAAGAATCGAGGGTTTACAAAGCACTTTAGAAGGTATAAATTCTCAATATGCTAAATCAAATTCTAGATTAAGTCAAGTTGAAGAGAATAATCAAAATATTGAAAATAATTTTACTAGTGAAATTCAAAAATTAAAGGCTTATGTTGAAGAAAGTAGAAAAATTCAAGAAGCTAATAATAAGCAAGTAAAAAAAGTTTTAGCCGAACTTAGTTCTTTAGTAGATGCTATTAATGCAAATTATGTTTCTAAAAACGAATTAAATGATGCAAATTTAAGCGTTAAAGCTACTACACCTAGTGTTGTTGTTTCAACTACAGATTCAAACAGTACT
The DNA here is from genome assembly GCF_001764255.1 of Campylobacter sp. BCW_4341. NCBI lineage: Bacteria > Pseudomonadati > Campylobacterota > Epsilonproteobacteria > Campylobacterales > Campylobacteraceae > Campylobacter > Campylobacter sp. BCW_4341. The sequence goes on from NZ_MKAH01000023.1 coordinate 87,171, forward strand.
ATTGAAAACAATAATGCTCAAAATACCCAAGATGATAAAGTAAAACAAATTGATGAATCTTGGAAAAAGAAAAAAAATAATGAAATTTTAGAATTAGCGATAAAAGATGTTGATAAAAATGCTTTTGAAGATTCCAAAGCAAAATTAAATTTTCTCATAACAAAGCAGTATAAACCCGCAAGAGCAAATTTTTGGTTAGGGGAGATCGAGTATAAACAAAAAAATTATAACAATGCTATTGTTTATTATAAAAAAAGTTCTTCTTTGAGTACAAAAGGGGATTATTTCCCAAAACTTTTATATCATACTGCCATTTCATTGGATAAAACAGGTGATACAAAAACAGCAAATGGTTTTTATAAAGCTTTAAAAACTAATTATCCAAATTCACCCGAAGCAAAAGCTTCACCCAATAGAAAATAAATTAAGGAGATAAAATGGCTATAGAAAAAAATAGTGTAGTTTCAATGTTTTATGAGTTAAAAGACGCAAATACAAATGAAGTTTTAGAATCAAATTTATATTCTCAACCTATTTCTTTTATTTTAGGCAAAGGTCAGATTTTAGAAAGCTTAGAAGAAGAAGTGATGAAGCTTGATTGTCCTAGCAATGCTGATGTGGTAATTAAAAAAGAAAAAGGTTTAGGCGAATACGATGAAAATGCCGTTCAAACTTTACCAAAAGAGCAATTTGCAGGTATTGATTTAAAGGTAGGTATGGAGCTTTTTGGCGAAGGTGAAAATGGCGAAACTGTTCGTGTAACTGTAAAAGAAATTAGTGAAAATGATGTGACAATTGATTATAATCACCCTTATGCGGGTCGTGATTTGCTTTTTTCTTTAAATATCGTAGATGCTAGAGCTGCAAGTGAAGATGAAATTCTTACAGGTATTATCGCAGGAAGTCATAGTTGTGGTTGTGGAAGCGGACATGGACACGATCATAATCACGGACACGGTGGCGGCGGTTGCTGTGGTGGCGGCGGTTGCGGTTGTCATTAATGAAGACCGCGTTTATATTTCCAGGTCAAGGCTCACAAAGTCTTGGCATGGGAAAAGATTTTTATGAAAACTCTATAAAAGCCAAAGAACTCCTTCAAAACGCAAGTGATTTTTGTAAGATTGATTTTAAACATTTGCTTTTTGAAGAAAACGAAAAACTCAATCAAAGTGAATTTACTCAACCCGCCATCGTTTTAAATTCCTTAATGGCTTATAGTGTTTTACTTGAAAAAAAACCTGATTTAAGTTCGAAATTTGCTTTAGGGCATTCTTTGGGAGAATTTTCAGCCTTAGCTGTCAATGGTGCTTTTGATTTTTTAGAGGCTCTTTCTTTGGTCAATAAAAGAGGGCTTTTTATGCAAGAAGATTGTGTAAAAGTTGAAGCGGGTATGATGGTTGTTTTAGGGCTTGATGATGAAAAGGTTGAAGAGCTTTGTCAAAAAGCACAAAAAGAAAACAAGCAAATTTTCGCTGCAAATTATAACTGCGATGGACAAATCGTTGTAGCAGGTTTAAAACCTGATTTAGCAAGTTATGAAAGTGTATTTAAAGAAGCAGGAGCTAAAAGAGCTATGCTTTTAAATATGAGCGTGGCAAGTCATTGTCCTCTTTTGGAAAATGCTTCAGCTAAGCTTTGTGTGGAGCTTGAAAAGGTGTTAAAACCAAATTTTAAAGCCGTAATTTCTAATGCAAATGCCAAAATTTATACAAGCAAAGAAGAAGCCCTTGAGCTTTTAAAAGCACAACTTATCTCTCCTGTGCTTTATAAACAAAGCATTAAGGCATGTGAAAATGAAGTAGATTATTTCATAGAATTTGGCGCAAGTGTGCTTAAGGGTTTGAATAAAAAAATCACTTCAAAAGAAACTTATGCTTTAACAAATATGAATGATATTGATGAATTTTTAAAGGTTATATGATGAAAATAGCAATTTTAGGAGCCATGAGTGAAGAAATCACTCCTTTGCTTGAAACACTTAAAGATTATACAAAAATAGAACACGCTAATAATACTTATTATTTTGCAAAGTATAAAAATCATGAACTTGTTTTAGCGTATTCTAAAATCGGCAAGGTAAATTCTACTCTTAGTGCTAGTGTGATGATAGAAAAATTTGGCGCACAAGCTTTGCTTTTTACAGGAGTTGCAGGTGCTTTTAATCCTGAACTTGAAATTGGTGATTTGCTTTACGCAACAAAATTAGCTCAATACGATCTTGATATTACCGCTTTTGGGCATCCTTTGGGTTTTGTTCCAGGTAATGAAATTTTTATCAAAACCGATGAGAAATTAAACAATCTTGCTTTAGAAGTTGCTAAGGAATTAAATATCAAACTTCGTGCAGGTATTATTGCAACGGGTGATGAGTTTATTTGCGATGAAGCAAAAAAAGCAAAAATTAGAGAAATTTTCAATGCGGATGCTTGTGAAATGGAAGGCGCAAGTGTGGCTTTGGTTTGTGATGCTTTAAAGGTGCCTTGTTTTATCTTAAGAGCTATGAGTGATAAAGCAGGGGAAAAGGCTGAATTTGATTTTGATGAATTTGTGATCAATTCAGCTAAAATTTCAGCCAATTTTGTGCTTAAAATGTGCGAGAAATTATGATAAATCTTAGCAAAAAACTCATACGCCAAGTTGCACAAGCTAATGCTAAATTTGGACTTATTAAAGATGGAGATAGGGTTCTTTTAGGGCTTAGTGGCGGGAAAGATTCTTTGGCTTTAGCCCATCTTTTAAATCGTATGCAAGCTCATGCTCCTTTTAAATTTGAACTTGAAGCGGTAACTTTGAGTTATGGCATGGGCGAGGATTATTCTCATCTTCATGCACATTGTGAAGAACACGGCATTAAACATAGCGTGCTTGATTCAAATATTTATGAAGTTTCAGGTGATACCATAAGAGAAAATTCAAGTTTTTGTAGTTATTTTTCGAGAATGCGTCGTGGAGCTTTATATACTTACGCTCTTGAAAAAGGTTTTAACAAGCTTGCTATAGCCCATCATTTAGATGATGCAGCAGAAAGCTTTTTTATGAATTTTATTCATAATGGAGCTTTAAGAACCTTAGCGCCTATTTATCAAAGCAAACGCGGTGTAATTGTGATACGCCCTTTGATTTTTGTGCGAGAAAGACAGCTTAGGGATAATGCTACGCAAAATGAACTTAGCGTGATAGGGAATGAATTTTGTCCTGGTATGAAACTCAGCGAAAAAAATGTAAAATTCCCCCACGCTAGAGAAGAAGCTAAACAGCTTTTAGCAAATTTAGAAAAAGATCATCCTAAGCTTTTTACAAGTTTAAAAACCGCTTTTGCCAATTTACACACGGAGAGTTTTTGGCTTCAAAAGGCATAAAAGCATGAAAAAAGCTTTTGTTTTAGTGGATTATCAAAATGATTTTATTGATGGAAGTTTAGGTTTTGATAAGGCTTTAAAAATCAAAGAAAATATTCTTAAAGCCTTAAATCAAATCGATTTTAATAACACGCATTTGCTTTTAACCTATGATACGCATGATGAGCATTATCTACAAAGTAAAGAAGGTTTAAATTTACCTGTAAAACATTGTATTAAAGAGAGTTTGGGTTGGCAAATGCCAAAGGAATTTGAACCTTTTTTACAAAAAGCTCATAAAATTTTTTATAAAAATACTTTTGGTAGCTTAGAACTAGCTAATTTCATACAAAAAAGCGATTATGAAGAACTTCATTTTGCAGGGCTTGTTTCTCATATTTGTGTGTTTTGTAATATCATTTTAGCTTTTGGTGCTAAGCCTAATGCAAGGATAATTTTACACCAAAATTTAAGTGCAAGTTTTGATGAAAATTTAGAAAAATCCGCTTTTGATATACTTAGAGCTTATGGTATTGAAATTGTTTAATGCAAGGCTTTATACTTCATACTCAAAAAGTTAAAGACGAGGATTTGATCGTTTATATTTTAAGTCCTAAAATGCTTATTAAGGCTTATCGTTTTTATGGACTTAGACATTCTAGTATTTTAAGCGGCTATAAAATCGACTTTGCTTTAGAAGAAAATCCTAGTTTTTTACCAAGACTTAAAGATGTATTGCATTTGGGATTTTTATGGATTATGCAAAGGGATAAAATGCTTATTTGGCAAGAATTTATCCGTCTTTTATATAGACACTTAAAAGATGTGGAAGAGCTTGATAGTTTTTATTTTGATTTACTTGATGAGTGTGTGAAAAGGTTTGAAAAACAAAATCCAAAGCGTGTTATTGTTGATGCTTATTTAAAAATTTTGGAATTTGAAGGAAGATTGCATAAAGATTTTTTTTGTTTCGCCTGTGATGAGAAAATTCAAAATTCCATTACATTACTAAGGGCTTTTTTACCTTCGCATTCTCAATGTGCTTTAGGATTTGAGTTTGAAGAGAAAAAACTAAAACAATTTTATAGCAGTAAAAATTGTGCGATTTTTGATGATGAAGAAATAGAAAATTTATATCATTTGATTAAGGAAGGTTTATGATATTAAGTGATGAAAAATGTGATTTTTTAGAATCTATAGCAAGTTTTTTAAGCCCTAAAGATGTGGAGCTTGTCTTTGTGGATAGTAAAGAAATGCAAGAAATTAACTTAGAGCAAAGAAAACAAGATAAAACCACTGATGTACTTTCTTTTCCGCTTGAAAATATCGATGAAAGTTTGCCTTTGGGTTCTGTTGTGATCAATGTGGATTTGGCAAAAGAGAAGGCTAAAGAGTTAGGGCATAGCTATGAAGAAGAAATAAGCTTGCTTTTTATCCACGCTATGCTTCATTTGTTAGGTTTTGATCATGAAAATGATAATGGAGAAATGAGAGAAAAAGAGAAAGAACTTATAGAGCATTTTAATTTGCCTAAAAGTTTGATTATAAGGACTTTAAAAGATTAAGTAAGAATTTTTTCTTCGAGTGTTAGAAGGTTTTATATTATATATTTTAAATTATGAGTAGATATTTTAAGAAAAAATCATTTTTGCTGATTTATCTTAATAAATTTCATTTACAAGGAAGGCAAAAATGATTAATGGTATAAATTCTTATTCAAACTACAATTACACAAATACTTTTAGTAATACTACTTCAAATACAAAATCATCTAATGCCATAGCAAATAATAACCTTGTAAGTGATAAATCACAAGCGGTAGATAAAATTTTAGGCTATGGCGTAGATAAAGAGGGCTTTTTTACAAGTGATTTCAACGAAGCAGCAGGCTTGCCAAAAGATTATAAGATTTATGCAGATGGTTTAAATAATTTTGTAAATAACTTTATTAAAAGACAACCTTTTTACTCTCAAATAGACATTGCTAAAACAATAGGAAATGCTTATAACTCTTTTTCTTCTTTTGTTAAAGATAAGGGATTAGGAGAAAGCTTTCAAGAACAGGATTTAAAAAATCTATCCCAAAAAGATGGGGTAAATTATTGGCAAGAATTACAAAGCGATAATGCTTTCATTTGGAAGCTTACTGATGAAAATATAGCAGATTTGGGTTCTAATAAATATCAAATACATGATAACAAAATATCTAAAGGTGGTGCTTTAATTGCGTTTTTTATAAATAATCTTAGCACAATTAAAGGACAAACAACCTTACTGGGTAAATTAGCTGGACTTAATAGCGATACGGACAACAATGAAATAAAAGAATTTTTGTCCTTTATGAATAAAAATCCTTTAAAATATTCCTACGAGCAAGATGGCTGGGGCAATCCTATGGGAGATAGTTTATCAATATGGAATTATATAAATAGAGCTAAAAATTTAGGAGATGATAAACTAATAAAAACTATTGAGAATTTAGGAGATGAATACAATAAGCTTATTAATTCTAATATGAGCCTAGAAGAATTTAAAACCAAATATCTTGATTTTAAACAAAAACACGATGAGTTTGTAAAATCACTAGAAGAAGCAGAAAAGGCAAAAGGTGTAGATTATAGTAATCCTTTAAAAAATACAAATAACAAAGAAACTTCAGAAGAAGGCAAAGAAAAGCCTTTTAAACCTATACAAGCAGAAAGTAAAAACAAAGAAACTTACAAAGATGATAATATAAGAAACCAACTTGTAAAAAAACTATTAGAAGGTAAATTTAGCACTAGTAAAGAATTAGAAATTCTTTTTGGTGTGAAATTTAGTGATGATGATGCAGGAGAATTTAATAAAATTCTTTCTTTAAATTCTGCACCAAAAAGTATAGATATTAAGGCTTAAGGTTTTTTAAATTATAAAAATCGATCAAGTTAAACTAAAAAATTCTTCTATTTTTTTTCGCATTTCTTCGACATTGTCGATACGATTAACGCTATCTCTAAAGGCTGAAGCGTCTTTATAGCCTTTAGAATACTCGTGTAAATGTTTGCGAAATATACTTACGCCTTGATCTTTGTAGTGTTTTATCATTTCATCAAAATGAGTGAGTATGATTTCTTTTTTGAGTTTTTCATCTACGCTTTTACCGCTTTTGATTTCATAAAATATCCAAGGATTTCCCACGCTTGCACGCCCTATCATGAGTCCATCGCATTTTGTGATTTCATAAACTTCTTTAGCGTTTTGTGCGTTAATATCACCATTTGCAATCACAGGAATTTTCACGCTCGCTTTAGCACTGGCAATGGATTCATAATCGGCTTTTCCGCTATAAAGCTGTTTTCTTGTGCGTCCGTGGATGCTTACAAAATCCACCCCCAAGCTTTCACAAATTTTAGCCATTTTTTCAGGATATTTTTCATTAAATCCTAGTCGAAATTTCACACTTGTAAGGCTTTTTTTATTGTTTTCTTTAATTACTCCTACAAGATTTTTAAAAAGCTCTAATTTTTCTAGCAAAGCACTACCAGCGCATTGTTTAACAACTTTATTTACAGGGCAACCGCAATTAAAATCAATCCCATCTACAAAATCCATTTCATTTAGCATTTGCACTGCTTTTTTTAGCACTTCTTTATCTCCACCTGCAATTTGGACTATATAAGGATTTTCTAATTCAGCTCTTTCTAGCATATGTAGAGTTTTAGAACTTTCATAAACTAAGGCATTAGAACTTATCATTTCGCTTATGGTGATATCAGCACCAAATTTTTTTACTACATTACGAAAAGGCAGATCTGAAAAACCTGCCATAGGAGCTAAAAATAAAGGTTTTTTGCTAAAATCTATCATTGTATGAGTTGGTTTAGATTGATTTTGATATTTTTTTCACGCAAGGCTAAAAAGGCCTTAAAATCATTAAATTTCTTATCATCATTGTGAATTTGCTCTCTTAACTCATCTAAAAGTCCAAATTCAGCTAAAAGATATAAATGTGCTCTTAAAGCTTCGCTTTTTTCATTTTTAATTTTGTTAAAAATTCCTAAAATAGCATCAGGATTTAAAAGTTTAGTACTTAGTTTTGCTGCGTTAAGATAGTCTTTTTCGCTTAGTATATTGTGTGAAAGTAAAACTTCGTATTCTGCTGCACTAAGTTCTAAATTTCCTTCTTTAAAACGCTTGATAAGTGTGAGAACTTCAGAAGGCTTTTTAGGGATTTTTACATTTTTAATTTGTTCATAACTAGCTTTTTCTATAAGAGTATTAAAAGCAATTTCTTCAAATTCATCTTTGATTTCATTAAGGTTTTTAAGTTTGCTATAGGCATAATTTGCATCGTTTTTGAGATGATTTTTTTCATTTTGCAAATATAAAACATTGTTATTTTCGAGTTTAAATTTACTAAGGTTAAAAAATTCGTTTTTATTTAAACCATCAATAAGATCTAAAATTTCATTGATTTTATTTGAGTGTGGAATTTTTTCATGTGTTTTTAGGGTTTTAAAAAGCTGTGCCACAGCTCTAAATTCTTTTGTTTGAAAAGTGGTTTTAAGATCTTTTTCAAGGAGCAAATCTTGAGTATAAGCTTCAAATTTAGTTGCATCTTTAAAAAAATGCTTAAATTTTAAATAACGCAAAAATCCATAAAATGCTATGTGCAAAACGGCTAAAATCATATAAACAAATAAAGGAATAACAAGCCATATCATAATAGGTAGTTCAAAGGTATAAGTACTGATATTTAGAGTATAGCTTCCTAGTTCTAGATGCCAAGCAAAGGCAAAAATAAGTGCTATATAAATAAAACTTGCAAGTAAAAAGAGTTTAATTTTCATGTTTTTTTTCCTTGTTCTGCAATTTGACGGCAAGTGATACAATATCTTGCGTGAGGTTTGACTTTTAGTCTTTGAGAGTCGATTTCATCATCGCAAGATTCGCAAATTCCATAAGTGCCGTTTTTGATTTTATCTAAAGAATTTTCGATTTCTATAAGTTCTTCTTTGAGATTGGTGCTGATAGTAAAGTCAATTTGAGAGCCTGTTTCTATGATAGAAAAATCTACACTATCGCTTGGGACGCTATTGTGAAGAGCTTCGATTTCATTTGAATTGCTTTGCAAATTTTCTAAGATGGTTTTTTTTCTTTCTTCTAAAATATTTTTGAAATTTTGTATTTCATTTTTTTTCATTTTAAAACTTTCTATTTGTGATAAGGGTGATTGTTGTTGATGCAAAATGCACGATAAATTTGTTCTAAAAGTAAGGTTTTAACAAATTGATGTGCTAAAGTAAGTTTGCTTAATGATAGTCTAAAATCCAAACTTTGATTAAATTCTTCTCTTAAACCATAAGCACCACCTATAAAAAAACTTAATTCATTTTTATCTTGGATGAGTTTTGCAAATTCTATACTTGTAAGTTCTTTCCCTTTTTCATCAAGAGCGATACAATAGCCTTTTTTATAAGGCATAAAAGCTTCTTCATAGCTTTTTTTTGCTTCTATGGCATTTAAATTTTGAGCTAAGGCTATTTTTTTATTAAAAACATTTATTTCTTTTAAAGTGGCGTATTTAGAAATAAGTTTAGAGTATTTCTCACTCCAAGTTTTAAATTCATCACTTTTTTGAATACAAAAGATATTAACTTGCAAATTATTTTCCACTGAAAAATTTTAGCACATCGCTAAGATATTGTTTTTGTTCTCCTCTTTCAACTATGGCATCTATAAGTCCATGTTCTAACAAGAACTCTGCTTTTTGAAAGCCTTCAGGTAAATCTGCTCCTATAGTTTGTTTAATAACTCTTGCACCAGCAAAACCGACTAAAGCTTCAGGTTCAGCGATGATTAAATCTCCAAGCCAAGCAAAAGAAGCACTTACTCCGCCCATAGTAGGATCAGTCAAAATGCTAATATAAGGAAGTTTTTCTTTGCTAAGAAGTTTAAGTGCGGCGCTAGTTTTGCTCATTTGCATCAAAGAATAAGTACTTTCTTGCATTCTAGCTCCACCGCTTGCACTTACGATGACAAGAGGGGTTTTGCTTGTGATGGCTCTTTGTACAGCTCTAACGATTTTTTCTCCTTCAACAGAACCTAAAGATCCACCCATAAAAGAAAAATCAAATACAACAAGTTGGGTTTTTAAACCATTGATTTCACATTCTCCACTAATAACAGAACTTTTTCTACCTGTTTTACTTTCACCTTCGCTAAGGCGTTTTTTATAGGATTTGCTATCAACAAATTTTAAAGGATCTATAGCCTCTAAATTTGCATCATACTCAATAAAACTGCCTTCATCGCTTAAAAGTTTAATACGTTCATCAGCTGAAATTCTCATGTGATAATTACATTTAGGGCAAACATTAAAACAAGATTCTATTTCTTTATAATACATCAAAGCATGACAACTTTGGCATTTTATCCAGTGATTTGGAGCTTCTTTAACACTAGGTTGTTGTCTTCTTATTTTTGAAAAAATATCTGCAAAATTCATATATTCACCTAATTATTTTTTAAAAATTCTAAGATTATATCAAAAATTTTCTTGTCTTGGCTTAGGAGAAGGAAATTTTCATTTTTTTCTATATATAAATTTTGATGAATTGTTAAAGCAGCTACTGTATCAAAAATTCGTGTTTTTCCAAGAATTAATACAAAACTAAAATACGAAGCATAAGCGAGACTTAAGGCTGTTGCGCCCAAAGAGCGAAATTTTAATTGATTTTTTGTTAAAAAATCGAGAAGTTCTGGATAAAGTGAAATTTTTTCAACTATACCTATTTTAGAAAATAGATTAGGTGTTAAGGGTGAGTATTTTGGATCGGAAAGATTAGATTTAAAAGCTTGATTGTTATTAAAAGCAAAAATTTCTTGACTGACAAGATTGCAAACAAAAGCGCTTTTTGCCTGATCTTTTTCTATGAGAGCTATAGAAGTTCCATAAAATGGTATTTTAGAAACAAAATTTGAACTTCCATCCAAAGGATCAAGAATCATTTGTTTTGGGTTATCTTTCCCGATCAAGCCACTTTCTTCAGAAAAAATTTGCCCAAAACAACTAAGATATTTTATGAAAATTTGTTCACATTTTAAGTCAAGCTCATAGCCTTGATTTTCATCATAGCCTAATTTAGAGCAAAGTTTAAGATCATTTTGTGGGATATTGTTTAGATACTTGCGTATTTGCAAATTTGCATTCAAGCAAGCATCTAAAAATTCTTTCATTAAAAGCGTGTTCCAAGATTAAATTCAAAACTGTTAGTATCATCACCTTTTTTATCATTAAGAGGTTTGGCAAATACAAGTTGTAAAGGTCCAATTGGTGTAATCCATTCAATGCCTATACCTGTACTCATTCTTTTTATTTCATCTAAATTTTTGCGTCCTATCATACCATAATCAAAAAACACGCTACCACGAAGTTTAATTCTATCAATCAAAGGAAAACTAAGTTCTACGGAATTGGCAAAAGCTATGGTTCCTCCCACTTCATCTCCCCATTGGTTTTTAGGACTTACCGTTCTGCTTTCAAAACCGCGTATCGATCTAATACCACCTAAATAAATTCTTTGGTTAATTGGTAAATAACCTTCATTCCATACTTTATAAAAGCTTGCTTTGTAGCGATAAATAAGATCATATCCTATATAGTCTTGCAAACCTTGATAAAAGTTAAATTTAGAGCTTGATGAAATAAATTCTTGATCTCCGCCAAGTCCAGCGTATTCTAAACTAGTTGAAGCAATGATACCTGATCGTGGCAGATAATAATCATCTGTATTGTTAAAGGTGATTGCTGGAGTTATAGAGCTTTTAATACTTTTGCCAAGTTCATATCCTGTTCTTAAAAGAGTTGGACTTAAGTGATAAATATCGCTTTGTTCAAGATTATAAGTTAAGCTTACATTATAGTATCTTGCAAATTGGCGTCCAACTGTTATATCAAAGCCGTAATTTTTTTCTGAATAATTATCCCATTCATAGTCATTTGAATAAAGTGTTCCACCTAGGCTATATTGACTATCAAGAACGCGTGGATTTATGAGACTAATCCTTCCTGATAAGGTATCATCGCTTTTATCTACGCTTACAGAGCTTTTTATCCCTGAACCAAAAATATTTGTATCTGATAAAGAAGCATTAAGTAAAATACCATCGCTTGATCCATAGCCAATGCCTCCAGAAATAGCTCCTGTAGAAGCTTCTTTAACATCAACAATCAAATCAATATGTGTATCGTCAACTTTTTCTTCTTTGATATTCACATCGTCAAAATAAGAAGTTCTTTTTAAAGCATTTTTTGACTCGCTTAAGTCTGTTCTATTGTATAAATTACCTTCTGTTATATATAATTCTCGGCGTATGACGCGATCTACAGTGCGTGAATTTCCTGAAATAATAACATTTCTTATATAAACTTTATCGTGAGGGATTACTTTAAATACAACAGTAGCTTCTTGAGTTTGATCATTTTTTTGAATATCAGGATAGACTTCTACAAACGCATAACCTAAATCAGCACTTTGTGTTTCTATGGTTTTAACATCTTTTCTAATGTCTTCAATATTGATAGTTTTGCCAGCGCTTGATCTTAAATCTTTTACGGTTTGTGCATTTTGTTTATCATCAAATAAAGGATTTTCTATGTTTATACTTTTAATTTTATAAGGCTTTCCTTCTTTGATAAAATAAGTCAAATTTGCTTGATAAGTATCTGTGTAGGTTTTAAGATAAGGAGGAGATACTTGAACATCTAAATATCCTTTTTTCATGTACTCATCAGCAATTCTTGAACTATCATTGCTAAGCTCAAAAACTTTTAATTTTCCATCATTGCGTCCCCACATCCAACCCATAAATTCTTTTTCTTTATTGACAATTGAAGGTTCTATATCAGAATATGAAAATTTCTTGGCTCCACTTAAATGAACATTATCAATAATGATATTTTCACCACGATTTACTATAAATTCAAGCTCTAATCCATCGGTATTTTCTAAAGTCTTTTTTTTGTATTCTACAATAGTATCAAAATAACTTTTTGCTTCATAATAAGCTTTAATGCGTTCAATAGCTTCTTTTATACTTCCTTCATCAAGTAGCGTACCTCTTTTAATCCCTAAAATACTTTCAACTTGTTTTCTATCATTTGAAGCTATACCTGTTATACTAACCTTTGCTATAGTTGGTTTTTCAGTAACTATAATTTCCAAAATTCCATTGTTGTTTTCAACTGAAATATTTTCGAAATAATTTTGTTTATAAAGATTAAGAATAGCAGTGTTGATTTTTGCAGGATCTATTTCTTCTCCTATTTTAAGCCCTGTAATATTTATGGCACTTGTATTTGATAAGTGGTTTAATCCGATAAATTTAATATCCTTAATGGTTGCTGCATTGGCTATAGCAACTAAAGCACAAATACTAATAAGATGTTTTTTCATTGATTTTTTACCTAAAGCTTTATTAAAAGCTGTATAATAGCAAAAAAAATTTAACAAAAAAACTAAGGTAGAAAGTATGAAAATAGCAATTATAGGGCTTGGACTTATGGGTGGATCTTTAGGGCTTTGTTTGAAAGAAAATAAGCTTATTTCTTGTGTTTATGGTATGGATTTAAGTAAAGAAAATGAAAAAGATGCCCTGCGATTAGGTCTTATTCATGAGCTTATAGAATTTAAAGATTTAGCTTTATGTGATATGATTTTTGTCGCAACTCCTGTTAATGCTATTATAGAAATTTTGCAAAAGTTAGTTGATTTGCCTTCTAATGTAACAATTATAGAGCTTGGAAGTACAAAAAGAAAAATTATAGAAAGTTTGCCTAAGAATTTAATCAAACAAACTCTTTTTGCTCATCCTATGACAGGAACTGAAAATTCAGGTCCAAAAGCGGCTTTTAAAGAGCTTTATAAAGATGCAGTTTGTGTTCTTTGTGATAGTGAAATAGCTGATGACTTGCATCAAAAAAGAGCAGTAGAAATTTTTTCTCATTTAGGGATGAAAATTGTTTTTATGGATAGTAAAGCCCATGATCATCATGCTGCTATTATTTCTCATTTGCCTCATGTTATAAGTTTTTCTTTGGCAAATTTTGTAATGAAAGAAGAGGATAAAAGAAATATTGTTCATTTAGCTGGAGGATCTTTTAAAGGTATGAGCAGAATTGCCAAATCATCGCCACAAATGTGGGAAAGTATTTTTTTACAAAATAAAGATAACTTATTAAGTTCTATTGATTTTTTTCAACAAGAATTAGAGAGATGTAAACAAATGATACAATTAGACAAAAATGATGAATTAAGAGAATGGATGAAACAGGCTAATACTCTAAGAGAAATTTTATAAATTTGCTAGATATTTACTGAAAATATAATAGAATTTATACTAAAAACAACAAAAACATTGAAAATTTTTAAGGAAGGTTATGGCAAAAAGAAAAGGCAAAACTTATTTATCTGTTTTAATTTTAGTTTTAATAGCAATTTTGATTTTTTTTATTTCAAGATTAAGTATTTTTGAAAAAAATCCTCCTCAAATTTTAATGCCAGATGTTGTATATACTGATCTTAAAAAACCTATTTTAGTGCATGTTAAAGATGATGAAAGTTCTATCAAAAATGTACAAATTATATTGCATAAAGACGACAATACTAGTGCAATGGTTATAGCAGATGAAAAGATTTCTAATTTAAAAGATATTACCTTACAAGTTGCTTTGCCAAAATTTGGTTACAAAGAAAATGTAAAATCTTTTGTTTTGGAGGTGATAGCTAAAGATTCTAGTTTTTGGAATTTTTTTAGTGGCAATGAAGCAAGAAAACAAATTGCGGTATTAGTAGATAATACGGCTCCAAAAATCAATATCATAAGCAATTCTTACCAAATCGAGCAAGGCGGTGCTGGGGCAGTTGTTTTTAAGGCCGATGATGCTAATTTAGATAAGGTGTATATAGAAACAAATAAAGGTAAAATCTTTAAAGTTACACCTTATGTAAAAGAAGGGTATTATGCGGCTTTGATTGCTTGGGATGCAAGGGATGAGGAATTTCGCGCATTTGTTATCGCTACGGATAAAGCGGGAAATATTTCAAAAGAACGTATAAGGTATTATTTTGTTAATCGTAAATATCGTGTTTCAAATATCAATCTAACGGATAAATTTTTAGATGGAAAGATTGAGAATTTAGCCAATCAATACGCTCCAAAAGATAATAATCTCAATCGTTATGAAAAATTTAAGTTTGTCAATGAAACTTTAAGAAATAGTAATGAAGAACTTATCCATGAAATCACTTCAAAAGTACCTGAGGAAAAAATTGATAATTTTGATTTGAGTTTATTTTTACCTCTTAAAAATGGTATGAAAGTAGCGGATTTTGCTGATCATAGGTATTATTCTTATAATGGGCAATTTGTGAGTGATTCTTATCATATGGGGCTTGATCTAGCAAGCGTAGCACAAGCTCCTATCATAAGTAATAACGCAGGCAAGGTTGTTTTTGCTGCTGAAAATGGAATTTATGGTTTAAATTTAATTGTTTATCATGGTTTTGGAGTATATAGTCTTTATGGGCACTGTTCTTCTAAAAATGTTGATTTAGATGAAATGATTAATAAACAAAGCATTATAGGCAAAACAGGAACAAGTGGGTTAGCCTTAGGCGATCATTTGCATTTTGGAGTTTTGGTTCAAGGAGTTGAAACGCGTCCTGAACAATGGCAAGATAAAAAATGGATAGAAAATAATATTTACAATGTTTTAAATGATGGTAAAAAGATAATTTTAGGAAAAAATTAATGAAACAATTAACTTTAGCAAAAACTGTCAAAGGCGTAGGTATAGGACTTCATAAGGGCGAACCTATAGAAATTATTTTAGAGCCTTTAGAAGCAAATAGTGGTATAGTATTTTTTAGAAGTGATCTTAATGCAAGTTATAAGGCAAGTCCTGAAAATGTGATCAATACTCAAATGGCAACTGTTTTAGGAGATGATCGTGGATTTATTTCTACAATAGAGCATTTAATGAGTGCGATTAATGCTTATGGAATCGATAATGTACGCATAGTTTTAAATGCAAATGAAGCTCCTGTTATGGATGGATCAAGTATTAGTTTTTGTATGATGCTTGATGAAGCAGGGGCAAAAGAACTTGATGCGCCTAAAAAAATTATGGTAATTAAAAAGCCTATAGAAGTAAGAGATGGTAATAAATTTGTGCGTTTAACTCCTACTAAAGAACCCCGTATTAACTATACGATTAAATTTGACAATGCTGTTATAGGTGAACAAAGTTACAATTTTGAATTCAGCAAAAAAAATTATATAGAAAACATAGCAAGAGCTAGAACTTTTGGTTTTTTAAAAGATGTTCAAGCCCTTAGGAGTATGAATTTAGCACTAGGTGGAAGTTTAGAAAATACTATAGTGGTAGATGAAAATCGTATTTTAAATCCTGAGGGTTTGCGTTTCAAAGATGAGTTTGTAAGACATAAAATTTTAGATGCAATTGGAGATTTAACCTTACTTGGATATCGTGTTTTTGGAGATTATACTTCATATGCTGGGAGTCATCATTTAAATCATTTGCTCACTAAAGAAGTTTTAAAAGATAAAGATGCTTATGAAATTGTAAGCCTTGAAAAAACAACCCAAAAAGCTTATGAAAAGGTATTTGCATAAAAACCTCTCTTTTGCTTAATGCTTTATCTAAGCCTTTGATGATCGGAATTTATCAAGATGATAAACTTATAAAAACTTATAAAAGTGAAGAAAAAGCAAGCGAATTTTTACCAAAAATTTTAGATGAATTGCTTAAAGAATATGATTTTACAAGTTTAATCTATGCTAATGGTCCAGGTTCTTATATGGGGATTAAAATTTCTTATGTAAGTTTGAGTACTTTAAGTATAGTAAAAAATATTCCTTTATTTGCGGTGAGTGCTTTTGAATTAAATGGCTATAAACCCATAAGTGCAAATAAAAATTTTTGTTTTGTATATAAAGAAGGTGAAATTTGTTTAGAGCAAAATATCCCAGCAGAGTTTTTTTTACCAAAAAATTTACAAGAGCTTAAACTAAATAATGATAATCTTCCCTTTTATTTTTTAGATGCAATTTAGGATGAAATTTGAAAATTTTAGTTCCCGCTACGAGTGCGAATTTAGGGCCAGGTTTTGATTGTTTAGGACTTAGTTTAAAGCTTTTTAATGAAACTCAAATCCAAAAATCAGGTGTTTTTAGCATTAGTATTGGAGGTGAGGGCAGTGATAATATTTTTCTTAAAAAAAACAATATATTTGTAAATATTTTTTATGAAATTTATGAAAAACTAAGCGGAAAAAAAGATAATTTTCGTTTTATTTTTCAAAATAACATTCCTCTTTCAAGAGGGTTAGGAAGCTCTTCAGCTGTGATTGTTGGAGCTATTGCCAGTGCTTATTATATGAGTGGATTTAAGGTAGAAAAAGAACGTATTTTAGATGAAGCTTTAATTTACGAAAACCATCCAGATAATATCGCTCCAGCTACTCTTGGTGGTTTTGTGTGTTCTTTGGTTGAAAAAAATAAAGTTTATAGTATCAAAAAAGAGATTGATAAAGATTTAGCTGCTGTGGTTGTGATCCCAAATTTGGCAATGAGCACAGAACAATCACGCCAAGCTTTGGCCAAAAATTTAAGTTTTAATGATGCGGTTTTCAACCTTTCCCATGCTTCATTTTTAACCGCTTGTTTTTTGGAGAAAAAATATGAATTTTTAAAATTTGCAAGTCAAGATAAACTCCATGAAATCAATCGTATGAAAAACTTACCCGAGCTTTTTGAAGTGCAAAAATTTGCCTTAGAAAATAAAGCTTTAATGAGCACACTTTCAGGTTCGGGATCGAGCTTTTTTTCTTTAGCTTTTAAAGATGATGCTTTAGCTTTGGCAAAGAAAATGCAAACAAAATTTAAAGATTTTCGTGTGCAATATTTAGAATTTGATGATAATGGCTTTGAAATTTGCTAAAAAATATAAAAAAAAGATATAATTTTGAAAAAACATATACCAATTAGAATGTGCATAGTGTGTAAAAACCGCTTTGAGCAAAATATGTTATTTAGATTTAAAGTTGTTTTAGGAGATATTGTGCCTAAAGCAGAACATGGAAGAAGCGGATATTTATGTCAAAATTGTATTGAGAAAGAAGATAAAATCTTACAAAAAGCATTTTCTAAAATATGTAAAAATTTAAATACTAAAATTACTCAGCAAGGACTTAAGGAGATATTTTTAAATGGCAAAGATTAGAATTCATGAAATCGCAAAAGAATTAGGTTATGATAGTAAGGAAATTATTGAAAAGGCAAATGAATTAGGACTTGGAATTAAAACAGCATCAAATGCTGTAGAACCTGAGATCGCGGCAGCTATTTATGAGTATATACAAACAAGAGAAATTCCAGAAGCTTTTAAGAAAAATATCAAAACTCCTACGGCAAAAAAGCCTAAAAAAGAAAATATAAAAGAACAAGAAAAGCTAAATGAATCTGAAAAAAAAGAACCTAAAAAAGAAGAAAAGCTTAAACAAGAAGTTAAAAAAGAAGAATTAAAAGTTGAAAAAGAAAATGCAAAAGAACAAGAAAAACAAGAAATTATTGATGCTCATAAGCCACAAAGCCTTGCTAGTGCAACTTTAGCCAAAAGACGCGGACTTGTCATTGTTAAAAAGAAAAAAGACGAAGAAGAAATTCAAGTTAAAAAAGAAGAAGTAAAAAATTCAAATGATATATCTATCAATAACGAAGAGCGCTTAAGTTTAAAAACTATGTTTTCAAATGCTGATGAGAGTTTAAAGAAAAAGAAAAAAGAAAAAAAATCTTTTGTTGCGAGTAAAAAAGAAAGTACCGAAAAAATGAATTTTTTAGATGAACATGATTTTGGTGATATTTCTTTAGAAGATGAAGATGAGGTAGTGTTACCTGATTTTAGTGTAAAAGAACAAGAAAAACCACAAAATATTAATAAAAAACAACCTAATTTTATAAGACAAGCTGTTGGAAATTCTGCGGGTTTTGGGCTTGAAGGTGGAATTCAAAGAAGAAGTCGTAAAAAACCACCTAAAAAGATTGAAAAAAAGGAAGTAGAAGAAGTAAGTAGTGTTTCTATTTCTAAAGAAATTCGTGTGTATGAATTCGCTGATAAGATAGGAAAAAGCACTAGTGAAGTGATTTCAAAACTTTTCATGCTTGGAATGATGACAACAAAAAATGATTTCTTAGATGAAGATGCGATTGAAATTTTGGCTGCTGAATTTGGTATAGAGATCAATATCATTAACGAGGCTGATGAGTTTGATTATGTAAAAGACTATGAAGAAGAGACTGATGAAAAAGATTTAGTGACTAGAGCACCTGTGATTACCATCATGGGGCATGTTGATCATGGTAAAACTTCTTTGCTAGATTATATCAGAAAATCACGCGTTGCAAGTGGTGAAGCAGGGGGTATTACTCAGCACGTGGGTGCTTATATGGTAGAAAAAAATGGACGTAAAATTACTTTTATCGATACCCCAGGTCACGAAGCTTTTACTGCTATGCGTGCAAGGGGTGCAAGTATCACTGATATTGTAATCATTGTTGTGGCCGCAGATGATGGGGTAAAACCACAAACCAAAGAAGCGATAAATCATGCCAAGGCAGCAGGTGTGCCTATTATTATTGCTATTAACAAAATGGATAAAGAAGCAGCAAATCCTGATATGGTAAAAACTCAACTCGCAGAAATGGAAATCATGCCAGTAGAATGGGGCGGATCTTATGAATTTGTAGGGGTTTCGGCTAAAACAGGAATGGGGATTGAAGATTTGCTTGAGATCGTGCTTTTACAAGCTGATATTTTAGAACTTAAAGCCAATCCAAAAAGTTTTGCTAAAGCAAGTATTATAGAAAGTTCTGTGCAAAAAGGGCGTGGTGCGGTAGCTACTATCATCGTGCAAAATGGAACACTTACTGTAGGAAGTACTGTGGTTGCAGGTGAGGCTTATGGAAAAGTGCGTGCGATGAGTGATGATCAAGGTAAAGCTTTAAAAGAAATCAAACCAGGCGAATGTGGGGTTATCGTAGGGCTTAGCGAAGTAGCAGATGCAGGTGAAATTTTAATCGCAGTAAAAACCGATAAAGAAGCAAGAGAATACGCTAATAAACGCCACGAATACAATCGCCAAAAAGAACTTAGTAAATCTACTAAAGTTAGCATTGATGAGCTTGGAGCTAAGATCAAAGAAGGTAATCTAAAAGCCTTGCCTGTTATTTTAAAAGCTGATGTACAAGGATCTTTAGAAGCCTTAAAAGCAAGTTTAGAAAAACTTAGAAATGATGAGATTAAAGTGAATATCATTCATAGCGGGGTAGGAGGGATCACACAAAGTGATATAGAGCTTGCAAGTGCGAGTGAAAACTCTATAGTACTAGGTTTTAACATACGCCCAACAGGGGAAGTTAAAGAGCGTGCTAAGGATAAAGGCGTAGAAATTAAAACCTATAATGTGATTTATAATCTTTTAGACGATGTAAAAGCCTTGCTTGGTGGTATGATGAGTCCGATTATTTCTGAAGAGCAATTAGGACAAGCAGAGATTAGACAAGTGATCAATGTGCCAAAAATCGGACAAATTGCAGGTTGTATGGTAACTGAAGGGGTGATTAACCGTGGAGCTAAAATTCGCCTTATCCGTGACGGAGTTGTGGTTTATGAAGGAAATGTAAGCTCGCTTAAACGCTTTAAAGATGATGCTAAAGAAGTGGCAAAAGGCTATGAGTGTGGCGTAGGTATAGAAGGGTGTGATGATATGAGAGTGGGTGATTATATAGAAAGCTATAAAGAAGTAGAGGAACAAGCAAGTCTATGAACCCAAGTGAGATTAAAAAACTACGCACTGAAAGTATCTTAAAAGAGCTGATCCCTGAAGCTTTAGCAAATTTAGATGATGAAAATTTGAAAAATTTGTGTGTAGTGGATGTAGAGTGTAAAAAAGGCAGATATGATGCTTTTGTGTATCTTGATAAGATGTTTTTTAATGTTCATGAGCAAGAAAAAATTTTATCTTCTTTAAAAAAGGCAAGTAGAGCTTTGCAAAATTACTGCATGAGTGAGCAGGGCTGGTATAGGTGTCCGAATTTTCACTTTAAATTTGATGATAGGCTCGAGTATCAAAACCATATGGATGCACTTTTTGAAAAAATAAAAAAGGATAAAAATGAATCTTGAAGCCCTTTGCAAAGAAGCAGGACTTAGTTTTTATGATGATGAGCTAGTAAGTGAAAATGGCAGAAAAATTTATAGAATTTATGTGCAAAAAGAAGGCGGGGTAAATCTTGATGATTGTGCAAGGCTTAGTGAAATTTTATCGCCTATTTTTGATGTAGAACCACCTGTAAATGGAGAGTATTTTTTAGAAGTATCTTCACCAGGACTTGAAAGAAAACTGAGTAAGATAGAACACTTTGCTAAAAGTATAGGTGAACTTGTGAAGATCACAACCAATGAAAAAGAAAAATTTCAAGGCACACTTTTAGAAGTCAAAAATGAACGCATTCTTATAGAAGACTCAGAAGAAAAAATCAGTATAGAAATTGCAGATATTAAAAAAGCTAGAACTTTTGTAGAGTGGTAGGAAATTTAAATATGATTTAAAATAGCATAATTTAAGGATTTGGTAATGTGGAATTTAGATGAAAAAAAAATTACAAGAAATGCTTGATGGCTTTTTAAATTTTCAAGAAGTATGGACTTTAGAAAAAGTTAAAAATATGACTCTTGAAGAATATACTAACATTAAAAAAGATAATCCAAATAGAGATGATTTTACTTTTTGGATAGAAAGCAAATTGGATAATCTAGGAAGTATTTGGGGTGGCTCAGCTTTTAAATTTGGTATATATAGAAGAAATGATGAAAGTCAGAAAGAATCTTCTAGTGGTAGATTATATAGTCAAAATTATGCTTGGATTGCTAAATATGGCAATAATGAAAATGAAGCATTTAATAATATCAAAGAAAAAATCATACAAATAATACAAGCAAGTCAAGATAATAATTTAAAAACTATAGAAAAAATAGATTTTGGGGATGCAATTAAATGGAAAATAGCTTTTCATTATCAAGATGTAAAGAATATAAAAATAGTTAATATTTTTTCTAAAAATGTTTTAGATTTAATATCTTTAAATGAATTTAAAGAAAAATTAAAAATATATCAAATACATAAAAAATTATTAGAGAATAAAAATTTATCATTAGTTAAAATGATAGAAAATATAGCTATTCCTTTATGGAATAAATATGGCATGAATAGTCAAAATTATATAGATAAAATGAAAAATTTATTTAGTGAATATTTAAATAAAAAGAAATTAGATAAAAATACTATAAATAAATATATTCAAGTTATAGAAAATATATCAAAAGAATTTTTAAAAGAAAATCTATATAGTTGTGATTTATTTAGTTTTGATCAAAATATAAATAAATTAAATAAAAATGAAGAATTTAAGTTAAAAAACAGCAATTCTAGTGCATTGAATTATTATAGAGCTTTTTTGATTGATTATTATGAACAAGATATTTTTATAACTGAAAGAGTGCAATCTGAGGAATCAAATATGAAAATTATACCCTTAAATCAAATTTTTTATGGGTCTCCAGGGACAGGAAAAACTTATCATACTATAGATAAAGCTTTGGAAATTTTGGGCAAAAATTTAGAAAGTAGAGATGACAAAAAAGCAAAATTTGATGAGTATGTCAAAAAGGGACAAATAGTATTTACTACTTTTCATCAAAGCTATGGATATGAAGAATTTGTAGAAGGTATAAAGCCTCGCATAGATAGTGAAGAAAATTCTAAAGAAATAGAATATGAAATAAAAGATGGAATTTTTAAAGAACTTTGCGAAAAAGCTTTGGATAATTATGAGAATAGTATCTTAAATGCAGATGAGTTGAATAAAAAAATAGAATTAAAAGAAAAGGTTGAAAATTTTTTAAATTGGCTTTTGGAAACAAATGAGCCTATTGGTAAAACAAAGGGTGGAAATTTCTTTGTTATTGAAATTGATAATAAAACAATTGTGATTTATAGTGAAGGCATAGAGAGATTCGATGGAATTTTTAATTTAAATTTATCTATATTTATGGAGTTATTAAAATGCAAAGATGAATTTAACAATGCTACTGAAATGTTTAAAAAGGTATTTAATAGAGATTATGCTGATAGAACTCATACTTATTACTTTAATTTAGTGAAAAAATTTAAAGCATATGAAAAACAATTAACTGCAAAGATTGAAAATAATAAAAACAATGATAATTCTTTAAAACCTTATATAATCATCATAGATGAGATTAATCGTGGTAATGTAAGTAAGATTTTTGGTGAGCTTATAACCTTGATAGAGCCTAGTAAAAGGATAGGTGAAAAAGAAGAGTTAAAAGTGACTTTGCCTTATAGCGGTGAAAAATTTGGAGTGCCTAAAAATGTTTATATCATAGGCACTATGAATACAGCCGATAGAAGCATAACTTCTCTTGATACAGCTTTGCGAAGACGCTTTGAATTTATTGAGATGATGCCTGATGTGAGCAAATTATCTATGGATTGCGAAGGTATTAATTTACAAGAATTATTAAAAGCTATAAACACTCGTATAGAATATTTACTAGATAGAGAAAAAACCATAGGACACGCATTTTTTATAGGTGTTGAAAATTTAAATGATTTAAAAAGTATTTTTCAAAACAAAATTATCCCGCTTTTGCAAGAGTATTTTTATAATGATTATGCTTTGATTAATGCGGTTTTAAATGATAATGGTATGATTTTTGAAGATAAAAAAGATGATAAATATCTTCAAAAAATAAAAAATCTAGATAGTGTTAATAGCGAGAGAAGTATTTATAATATTGCTTCATTTGATGATAAAATTTGGGATAAAATAGAAATATATCAAGCAATTTATAATGATGAAATAGCAAATAAATTAAAAAACGAAAATGAATAGCACTTTTTCCATCATCGAACACCAAGCTTTTTCTAAAGAAGATTTAAAAGAAATTTTCAAAGAAAAGGCCGAAGGGTTTTATAAAGAGCTAGAAGATTTTGCAAAAAATAATGAAAATCTTCTAGGCTTTAAAAATAAAAATACCTTAAAAGCTAAAAATTATGTCGGCATTATACAGACTAAAAGTGGGGTTTTGGAGATCTTGCCAAAATGCACGAATTTAGATAGCTATAAAAAAGAAGATAGCTCTTCAAATCACGATAAAGAAAAACTAAAAAGATACTATGAATTAGACAATATTTCTAAAAATAATGATTTTTATGAAAAAGATTTTAAATTTAATCCCAAAAATCTTTTGATAAATATGCTAAAAACCTTAAAAAACTCCCCCTTTAAAAAATCGCAAATTTCATCTTTGCAAAGTTCTAAAATTCCTTTATTTGAAGTGTTTATCACTATGTTTTTAGATGAATTTGATAGCGTGTATAAAAAAGGCTTGATGAGATCTTATCTAAGTTGCGAAGAAAATAGGGCTTTTTTAAAGGGAAAATTACTATTTAACAAGCATATCAAGCAAAATTTGATACACAAAGAAAGATTTTTTACAAGCAATGATGAGTTTGTTTTAGATATAGCACCCAATCGTTTGATAAAATCAACGCTAAATTTTTTAAAATCCAAAACAAGTTTGAATAAATTTAGACTTATAAAATCTATGCAAATGCTCGATGAGGTAGAATTTTCTAAAAATTATGAAAAAGATTTTAGTTATAAAATTTCAAGACATTTTGATTATTATGAAAACTTGCTTTTGTGGTGTAAAATTTTCTTAAAAAATGAAAGTTTTATGCCTTATCATGGTAAAAATGAAGCTTTTGCTTTGCTTTTTCCTATGGAGAAAATTTTTGAAGATTATGTAGCTTATATGCTAAAAAAAGCAAATCCAACTCAAGATATTAAAGTTCAAAACAATGGAAAGTATTTAATCTCAAAAAATGATGAAAATTGTTTCATGTTAAAGCCTGATTTATATATAGAAAATAAAATGATTTTAGATACCAAGTGGAAAATTCCAGATAGTGATGAAGATAAAAAGCAGGGCATAGAACAAAGCGATTTATATCAAATGTTTGCTTATGCTTGCAAATTTAAAATTTATGATATTAAACTTGTGTATCCTTTATGTGAAAAAACTCAAGATTTACAAAGAAAAATCGCAGAAAAATTTTTTGTTTTTAAAGCAAGCGAACATTTGTATTTTAAAGAACAAGGGCAAAAAGATATAAAAGTGCAAGTGTGTTTTGCACCTTTACCTTTTTAAAAATTTGCCTATCAAATGCACTAAAAAACTAAAACAAGCTACAGCTATGATGCAAGCACCGCTTGAGAGATTAAGATAATAGCTAAGTATAAGTCCTAAAACACAAAAAATCATACTTAAAAAACTTGCCAAAATCATGATAAAGCCAAGTCTTTTAGTGAAATTTTCAGCAATAAAGCTTGGGATACTAAGCAAAGCCATAACCAAAATAAGCCCTACAAGGCGTATAGAAATAACTATACAAAAAGCCATAAGGGCGATTAAAAGATAATGAAAAAAACTTGTATTGATACCACGAACTTTTGCAAATTCCGCATCAAAGCTTAATGCTTCAAATTGTCTATAAAATAAAAAGATCAAAAGAACCACCACGCTATCAACCAAAGCCATAAGCCATAAATCTTGTGTTCCTACAGCTAAAATACTTCCAAAAAGATAAGCCATTAAATCTGTGTTATAACTAGGGCTTAAATCGATTAAAATAATCCCAACAGCCATTCCAAAAGCCCAGATTACAGCGATAATACTATCACTTCTGTGTTCATAGCGTTTAGCTAAAAAAGCTACTAAAAAAGCCAAAAATAAAGTAAATATTCCCGTGCTTAATAAAATAGGTAAAGAAAAATAAAAAGCTATGCCTATACCACCAAAAGCTCCATGTGTTATACCTCCAGCCATAGAAAAAAGGCGATTTATCATCACCAAAGTACCTATGATTCCACAGGCTATACTGACTAAAATCGCTCCTAGTAAAGCGTTTTGAAAAAAGGTGAAATTTAAAATTTCAAGCATTATTTTCCTTTGAAAATTTTAAACAAAAATTTTCTTTTTTAAATTCTGTTTTTTTCAAATTTCTTCTTGTAAATTCTTGTTCGCATAGTTTTTTACTATCGCAATTTTCTTCATCGCAAAAACAAGTATTTAAACTCATTTCTACATCACAAAAATGAGAATGGTTTTCGTATAAATGTTTTAAAAATGAACTTTTTTCTTTTTCTTTAGTGTTGGTATGCAAGAAAAGTTCTTTGTTTAAATGTGCAATTTTATCGCTATAAGCTAATACAAGGTTGATATCGTGACAAATGAGTAAAATTCCCATGCCTTTTTGGTGTAAAGAGCTTAGAAGTTCAAAAATTTGTATAGCAGACTTGTTATCAACGCTTGCGGTAGGTTCATCTAAAATAAGCATCTTACATTCACTAGCTAAGGCTCTTGCGATAAAAACACGTTGTCTTTGTCCTCCGCTTAGAGAATCAATTGTTTTGTTCCAAAATTTTTCCATTCCTACGCTTCTTAAAGCTTGCATAGCTTTTTCTTTATCTTTTTTCCCATAAAAACCAAAAATTTTTTTACTTAAAAGTCCCATAAGAACGATTTCAAGCACTCTTGGACAAAAATTAGGATTGGCTAGAGTGTGTTGAGGAACATAGCCTATTTCTTTTCTTTGAAGAGCTTTGAAATGGATTTTATTTTTGGATTTTAAAAGTCCTAAGATAAGTTTTACGAGTGTTGATTTTCCTGCGCCATTTGGACCTATGATAGAGAGAAAGTCTTTATTGTCGTAGCTAAGATTGATATTTTTTAAGATGATTTCATTGTCATAAGCGTAGTTTAGATTAGAAATTTCAAAAAAAAGCATCAAAAAGCCTGATTATAAATTATGAGAAAAGGCATCAGCAGTTTTTAAAAGCTCATTTTCCCAATCATAAGATAAATGATCTATTTTGTAAATTTTTACATTACATTCTTTAGCAAGTGTTTTTGCTGCATTTTCAGGGAATCCATTTTGAACAAAAATGACTTTTAAATTTTTATCTTTTATTAGAGTAATAAGGTTTTGCAAATCTTTGCTTTTTGGTTCTTTGCCTAAAATTTCTACAGGAATTTGCGTAAGATTATAGCGTTTTGCAAAATATGTCCAAGAAGGATGATAAACTACAAAATCTCTATTTTTTAATTTTTCTAATTTTGAGGCAATTTGTAAATTTAAACTATCTAATTCTGCTAAAAATTTATCTAAATTTTGTTTATATAAATTTTTATTTTGTGGATATTTTTGAATCAAGGCGTCATAAATATTTAAAGCCATAGTTTGGACTAAAATAGGATCTAGCCAAGTATGAGGATCAAAATGCTCATGTTCGTGGTGTTCATGCTCATGAGAGTGTTCGTGTGTATCATGAGTTTGAATCAAAGCTATGTTTTTTTGCATATTTACAACTTGAAGTTTTGGAAAATTTTGTTTAAATTTATCCGTAAAAACTTTTTCAAATTCTAAGCCTATGGTGAAATAAATATCACTTTTTTCAAGTTTTTTCATAGTGCTTGGTTTAAATTCAAAATTATGCTCATTGCTATTTGGAGGTAAGATAACATTGACATCTAGAGTATTTGCGGCTATTTTTTTAACAAAAAATGCTTGAGGTGCTATACTGACACTAACTAAATTGCTGTTATTATTTTGATCTTGTTCGAAGTTTTTAGCTTGCGTGAAAGTATAAAATATCCCTAAAGATAAGATAAATAATATAATTTTTTTCAAAATATTTCCTTTGATATAAATTTTTTTAAATTATAACGATATTAAGCTTAATACATAGAATTTTCGAAGCGATATTTATTTAAATAAAAATAATAAATATAAATTAATTTAATATTAATTAAATTAATTTTTTATAACTTTTAAATTTAAGTAAAAATTTAAATTTTTTAATTTATAATTCTAAAACTTTATGTAAATATCCCTATAAAATAATATTAGAAAGGAGCGCTTAAATTATGAAAAGCGTAAAATTGAAGGTTTCACTGATTGCAAATTTAATCGCAGTAGTGTGTTTGATAATTTTAGGTGTTGTAACATTTATATTTGTAAAGCAAGCAATTTTTCATGAAGTTGTGAATGCTGAAATAAATTATGTTAAAACGGCTAAAAATTCTATGGAGTCTTTTAAGGCAAGAAATTCTTTAGCTCTTGAAAGTTTGGCTAAAAGTATTTTAAAGCATCCTGTAGAACAGTTAGATAGTCAAGATGCTTTAATGCATTATGTTGGAAAAGATTTAAAGAATTTTAGAGATGCTGGAAGATTCTTAGCAGTTTATATTGCTCAACCAAGTGGCGAACTTGTTGTAAGCGATCCAGACTCTGATGCTAAAAATTTAGATTTTGGAACTTATGGAAAAGCTGATAATTATGATGCTAGAACAAGAGAATATTATATAGAAGCAGTTAAAACAAATAAACTTTATATTACCCCATCTTATATTGATGTAACTACAAATTTACCTTGCTTTACATATTCTATTCCGCTTTATAAAGATGGTAAATTTATAGGAGTTTTGGCCGTAGATGTTCTTGCAGCAGATTTGCAAGCTGAATTTGAAAATTTACCAGGTAGAACTTTTGTATTTGATGAAGAAAATAAAGTATTTGTTTCTACAGACAAAGCTCTTTTACAACAAGGTTATGATATTAGTGCAATTGCAAATCTTGCAAAAACCAAGAAAGATTTTGAACCTTTTGAGTATACTAGACCAAAAGATAATAGTGAAAGATTTGCTGTGTGTGCAAAAGTTTCTGGAATTTATACTGCTTGCGTTGGAGAACCAGTAGAACAAATAGAAGCTCCAGTTTATAAAATTGCATTTATACAAACTGCGATTGTTATTTTTACAAGTATTATTAGCGTCATCCTCCTTTATTTCATCGTATCAAAATATCTCTCTCCACTTGCAGCTATCCAAACAGGTTTGGCTTCATTCTTTGACTTCATCAACCATAAAACAAAAAATGTTTCTACTATAGAAGTAAAAAGCAATGATGAATTTGGACAAATCTCAAGTGCTATCAACGAAAACATCCTTGCTACTAAAAAAGGTTTAGAACAAGACAATCAAGCTGTTAA
>NZ_MKAH01000024.1:0-5419 GCF_001764255.1 Campylobacter sp. BCW_4341
AAGAGTTACATTAATATCTTCTATTCTAGGAATAGTTATCTTTCTTTTTCTAGCCATGAAAAGCCTTGTGAGATTTGAGAATGTTTTCTAATTGCTCATCTTTAGCATAAAGAAATTTTTCTTCTAAGGAGCAATCAAAGTTTAAAGGAAAAGGTTTTAAGGTATTTTTACTTAAAAATTTTTCCCAAAGCATAGAATTTTCCTCTGAAGACAAATTCCAAAAATCATCTTTATTGTTATAAACATAATCTTGATAATCTATAAAATTTACAAAATTAATATTTGTATCTTTTTGTTTAGAGAGTAAACCTTGTATATTTTCTTCTTCGACTTTTTTTGGGATTTTGTTGTAATTGATAAGATAATGATTAAGTCTATCTTCATTTAACTCTTGATTATCAAGTTCTTTTAAAAACTCTTTAGAATAATAATTTAAAAAGTAAGTATTTGCGTATTCTTCTATATATTCTTTAAAACTTCTTTTATGAATTAATTTATCTTGATTAATGGGATAAGATTTAAAAGCATTATCTTTAGAATTTAATATATAGTTATAACCCGAAAAAAAATAAGAAAAATCCATAAAAGCATAATCAGCGCTGATGCCTTTACAAAGATCTAAAAACATATTTTGAAGTTCTAAAATAATTTTTTCATTTTTGCTTAAATTTAATTCTTTTTCTAGTTGCTCTTGATTTTTTGGGATAAAAGTATGACTGATTCTATGATTATAATTATCAACTAGATATTTTAAGCTTTCATCACTGAAATTAAAAGTTAAATTAAGCGAAGAGTTAAAATAAACATCATATTTATTGAAATAGGGTGCTAAGTTGTCTTTATCTATAAAAGCATTGATTTGATTTTGAGAAAAATTTTCACCACTTTCATTCCAAAAAGGAAAATTAGGAGAAAGATTTTTAAGTGCTCCTATTTCGCTTAAATCATTTTCTTGATAATATCTATGTAAAATATATTTGCTTTTATCTAAACATAGCCTATCGTAAATTTGGAGATAATTTGAAGGTAGAAAATCGCACCATTCATCATTTCCATGTAAATTTATGCCTTCAAATTTATCGATACTAAAATAAGCTTTAAGTTTCTGCATGGCTTTTAAAGTATCATTTAAATGTTTGTTATAAAAACTACCTTTATTAGCTTGTTTAAATTCAAACCAATCTTGAGAATTTAAACGATTCCCTTTTAAACTCCAAGCATCAAGATATTTTTCATCGCTAAAGGTTTTTGTAGAAAAAAGGTAAAAACTTACTTGATTAGCGCTTATATTTTGTTTCATTTTAATTCCTGAAGGTGTTTGAGGTGTTTTTATTGCTATTTTTAAAAACCTTTTTCAAATTCTTGTGAAATAAATTTTTATTTTTCACTATTTTCCTTTTTGTTGCCTAAACTATGAATTTTTTCACACCATTTATTAAAATGTCGGCATTTTAATCTTATATTATCTATGCCTATTTCTTTAGCGATTCTTCCACCGTGCAAGATTTTATTATAGCTTGGAAAAGATAAAATCTTTTTTAATCTATTTGAAGGACTTGTTTCTTTACTATTATTAATAAATTCTGGATTATCGAATTCTTTGACAATGTCTTCTAGTTTATAAATAAGTTTTTTATTCCATTCAGCATCTGCTTTAATTATTTTTGTAATATCACTAAAAAGCAAACTTTCAAATTCATGTGGCTGTATATAGCTAAAAAAATTATTTGTATCGCATTGTTGTTTAATGATTTTATCAAATTCTTCTTGTATTTTTTCAACGTGTTCATATATATTTTTATTACATTGTTTTTCTTTTAAAAATCTATTATCCAATCCATAGTAATCAAACATTGTTGTCATAAAAGCTTGTGAATCTTGTTTTAATTTTTTAACAATAAAATCAACCACTCTATCATACGCAAGTCCTCCACCTTTATGTCCTTTAGATGTAGGTATTATAAGTGGAGTAAGATAAACATTAGAGTTATAAAAATACGATCCTAAAATTTCATTTATAAATTTTTCCTCACTTTGTCCTTCGCAAATCACATAACATCTTGTAATCATTATTTTGGTCTCCCGCCTATAAGATTACTTGCCCAAATTTCTCCAAGTGTATAGTCTTCAAGCCAAGCTTCTAATTTTTCATTATCCATTCTTGTAAAAGTAGATTCATCGTTTTCTTTATCTACTACTATAATATCTTGCGCTTCAAAATGGTTTATCAGTTCTACAGATTGTGAAGAAATAATGAGTTGCTTTTCTTTAGCCACTCTCTTAATAATTTCACTTAAAACCTTTAATGCATAAGGATGTAGTCCCAATTCCGGTTCATCAATAATAATCGTTCCCGACATCAACTCAAAAGGCTGAAGTAATAAAGTAGCTAAACATATAAATCTTAAAGTCCCATCAGAAAGCATATGGGATTTAAAAGGAGTATCAGGATTATTTTTATGATACCATTCTAATTGTATATTTTCATTAGTTCTAAAAATAAATCCTCCAAAGAAAGGGGCGATATCTTGTATAGTCGTTAAAATTTGTTCATAGTGATTATTGTGATTATCATGAAGCATTTTAAGATAAGCTGCTATATTTTGTGCGTCTTCTTTAAATATAAGATTGTCATTTGCATCACACATTCCCTTCATCTTGGCTGTATCGCTTGTATCATGAAAATGATAAAGTTTCCATTTTTTGATTTCATTTAGAACATGTTGTGCTACTTTTTTAGAATAACTTCGTTCTATTATATCTGAAAGATTACTTTCTAGTTGATTACTTCCTATAGGTTCTTTATAGTCTTTATAGTCTCCATCAAAGAAAATATATTCATTTAATATCATAAGCTTATTTTCACTCGTTGGAACAAAGGTAGCATAATAACCATTTTTGCCAAAAGCAAATTCAAGATATATATTTTCAGTCTTTTTTCTGCCAAAATGTAAAAAATTATCAGGTCCTTTATCTTGTGTAAAAAATTGCAAATTTTTATTAAATAAAGCATTAAGCATTTTAAATACTGAAATAAAATTACTTTTACCTGCACCATTTGCACCGATTAAGATATTTAAATTTTTAAGCTCAAATTTGGATAAATCTTTTATGGATTTATATCCTTTGATTGTTATTTTATTTAGCATTTATAATCCTTTTGCATTCTCACAAACCTTCCTTTAACTTTTCTGAAGATTCTGATTTTCGTTAAAAACTTCTTCTAAATCTTCTGCATTATTTAAATTTAATCTTTTTATCACTATTTTATTAGGTGCTACTCCTTTTATATGGTGCAGATATATTTCTTTAAAAACTGTTTTTATACTTCTATGTAAATGCCTATGGTAAATAAAGCCACTTCTTGCATCACAATCCCCACCTTTTTCTGAAAAAATTCTCAAACGAGAAGTTTGAACATTTGATACTTCAGACCAATTTTGCTTGTTTTTATCCTTTTCATTTAAGATTTCTGCCACCTTTACTTTTTTCAATCTTTTTGTTTCTTTATTAAACTCACTCACTTTTTTTCCATCGAGTGCTAGTTTTTCATGTTCTTCACGCGTCAATGCACTTCCTGCTACATTTTCTGTTAAATGTGTATAATGATTGCACACAAAGATGTAATCAAGTTCATATTCTCTAGCCAGTTTTAGCTCAAAGCTTATTTGTTCTGTTAGGCTTTGAACTTGAACATTTTTAACTTCGACTAAACTAGGAATATCATTGATGATCACTAAAAAATCAGGTATAGTATGATTAAAACTATGAAGATTGAAATTAGCATCAATTTTTCTTTGATTGCTCAAATGGCGTGTAGATCTTTTTTTAAAAAGTAAAGAGGTGATGTATTCTCCCGCATCTCCTATAACACTGGGTGTGATTTTTCTATTCTCATTTTTTTCAAGATCTATTTTTATTTTTTCACATTCTTCAATTTTTTTATTTTGTTTATCTATCAAACTTTCTTTAGCGTCTTCAGAAATTTCTGATGGCTCAAGTTTTTTTAACATTTTAAGTTTTAACTTGGCAGTTTTTATAAGATCTTCTATTTGTTGTTTTTTGCCACCATAAGCAGCAAAGGTTGTTTTGTTATTAAGCATTTCTTTAAATTCTTCAGGTGTTTGAAACTTAAAATCATCTGGATTATTTATTTGAGCTATTTTTCTTTGAAAAGTAAGAGTTTTTTGCTTACAATTTGCTAATTCTAAAATCACAAAGCTACTATTTAAAATAGGAACAGGATCAAATTCAAAATCTTTATTATCATCTTCAGGAAGTAATCTAGGTATAAGACACCATTGAGACTTATTATAAAATTTTTTTAAAGTTTCTTTTTTTATTTTTGCAACACCATTTTCTATAGGAAATTTTTCTATGTAATCATGTTTTTTTATGTAATTATCTTTTTTTGTATAAACATCATAAAATATATCATATTCATAATTTTTTCTTACAAATTTTCCAACAGGAGTAGCCTTATTGTCCAACTTATCAAATTCTTTATTAATATCTTCGCTGGTGCTAAGTCCAAGCTGTGCGATTTTCTCTTCTTTTTCTTGGTTGATTTTTTTTAGATATTTTTGGGAGTTATCTTTGTTAAATTGCAGGATTTCTTCTTGTGGATTTTGATCGTTTTGAATTTTTTCTACCTCTAAATGCTCTTTTACAGGTGCATAAAAGGCAATATAACCACCGATAATATCTACACTTTCAAATTCTTTAATGTAAAATTTAACATCATGAAATTTAATTTTCAAGAAAAAATCCTCCTTTTTATTATTTTTTCATCTTTCTTCTTTCTTCATACATTTTAATTTGTTCTGGTCTCTCTAAACTCGTATCAATATTGTATTCTTTAACCAATTGTTCCCAAGTCTTAGCACCTGCTTTTTTTAAGATTGTTTTATTTTTATTTATCCCAAAAGAAATAGCCCTATCTAATGGAGTATCAGGTTTAAAATAATTAATTTTATCATTTTCAATTTCATTGATAGTGCAATTAGCAGCATTGACATCAGCTCCATATTTGATCAAAATTTCCAAACAAGTTCCAACAGGTTTTTTCTTAGATCTTGCAGCTATATGTAAAAGGGTTTCCCCTGCATCGATATAACTGTGTTCATGTTCTGTTTCAATCCTTCTCATATTTACATCAGCACCAAATTGTAAAGCCACTTCTAAAGAATTTACAGACTCAGGATCACCAAGCAATATCCAAGAATGCAAAGGGGTAGCACCTTTTTCATCATAAACTTCAAATTTACATCCTTTTTTAAAAAAATAATCAATCATTTTTTTATTTTTTCCACCCACTCCAATATAATCAGTAAGAGCATTATTTCCTAAACACTCATCATCAGCTTTAAGTCCTAAACTCTCAAAATACTCCATCATTTCAAAACTTTGACTCTTATCA
>NZ_MKAH01000025.1:0-7078 GCF_001764255.1 Campylobacter sp. BCW_4341
AAGAGTTACATTAATATCTTCTATTCTAGGAATAGTTATCTTTCTTTTTCTAGCCATGAAAAGCCTTGTGAGATTTGAGAATGTTTTCTAATTGCTCATCTTTAGCATAAAGAAATTTTTCTTCTAAGGAGCAATCAAAGTTTAAAGGAAAAGGTTTTAAGGTATTTTTACTTAAAAATTTTTCCCAAAGCATAGAATTTTCCTCTGAAGACAAATTCCAAAAATCATCTTTATTGTTATAAACATAATCTTGATAATCTATAAAATTTACAAAATTAATATTTGTATCTTTTTGTTTAGAGAGTAAACCTTGTATATTTTCTTCTTCGACTTTTTTTGGGATTTTGTTGTAATTGATAAGATAATGATTAAGTCTATCTTCATTTAACTCTTGATTATCAAGTTCTTTTAAAAACTCTTTAGAATAATAATTTAAAAAGTAAGTATTTGCGTATTCTTCTATATATTCTTTAAAACTTCTTTTATGAATTAATTTATCTTGATTAATGGGATAAGATTTAAAAGCATTATCTTTAGAATTTAATATATAGTTATAACCCGAAAAAAAATAAGAAAAATCCATAAAAGCATAATCAGCGCTGATGCCTTTACAAAGATCTAAAAACATATTTTGAAGTTCTAAAATAATTTTTTCATTTTTGCTTAAATTTAATTCTTTTTCTAGTTGCTCTTGATTTTTTGGGATAAAAGTATGACTGATTCTATGATTATAATTATCAACTAGATATTTTAAGCTTTCATCACTGAAATTAAAAGTTAAATTAAGCGAAGAGTTAAAATAAACATCATATTTATTGAAATAGGGTGCTAAGTTGTCTTTATCTATAAAAGCATTGATTTGATTTTGAGAAAAATTTTCACCACTTTCATTCCAAAAAGGAAAATTAGGAGAAAGATTTTTAAGTGCTCCTATTTCGCTTAAATCATTTTCTTGATAATATCTATGTAAAATATATTTGCTTTTATCTAAACATAGCCTATCGTAAATTTGGAGATAATTTGAAGGTAGAAAATCGCACCATTCATCATTTCCATGTAAATTTATGCCTTCAAATTTATCGATACTAAAATAAGCTTTAAGTTTCTGCATGGCTTTTAAAGTATCATTTAAATGTTTGTTATAAAAACTACCTTTATTAGCTTGTTTAAATTCAAACCAATCTTGAGAATTTAAACGATTCCCTTTTAAACTCCAAGCATCAAGATATTTTTCATCGCTAAAGGTTTTTGTAGAAAAAAGGTAAAAACTTACTTGATTAGCGCTTATATTTTGTTTCATTTTAATTCCTGAAGGTGTTTGAGGTGTTTTTATTGCTATTTTTAAAAACCTTTTTCAAATTCTTGTGAAATAAATTTTTATTTTTCACTATTTTCCTTTTTGTTGCCTAAACTATGAATTTTTTCACACCATTTATTAAAATGTCGGCATTTTAATCTTATATTATCTATGCCTATTTCTTTAGCGATTCTTCCACCGTGCAAGATTTTATTATAGCTTGGAAAAGATAAAATCTTTTTTAATCTATTTGAAGGACTTGTTTCTTTACTATTATTAATAAATTCTGGATTATCGAATTCTTTGACAATGTCTTCTAGTTTATAAATAAGTTTTTTATTCCATTCAGCATCTGCTTTAATTATTTTTGTAATATCACTAAAAAGCAAACTTTCAAATTCATGTGGCTGTATATAGCTAAAAAAATTATTTGTATCGCATTGTTGTTTAATGATTTTATCAAATTCTTCTTGTATTTTTTCAACGTGTTCATATATATTTTTATTACATTGTTTTTCTTTTAAAAATCTATTATCCAATCCATAGTAATCAAACATTGTTGTCATAAAAGCTTGTGAATCTTGTTTTAATTTTTTAACAATAAAATCAACCACTCTATCATACGCAAGTCCTCCACCTTTATGTCCTTTAGATGTAGGTATTATAAGTGGAGTAAGATAAACATTAGAGTTATAAAAATACGATCCTAAAATTTCATTTATAAATTTTTCCTCACTTTGTCCTTCGCAAATCACATAACATCTTGTAATCATTATTTTGGTCTCCCGCCTATAAGATTACTTGCCCAAATTTCTCCAAGTGTATAGTCTTCAAGCCAAGCTTCTAATTTTTCATTATCCATTCTTGTAAAAGTAGATTCATCGTTTTCTTTATCTACTACTATAATATCTTGCGCTTCAAAATGGTTTATCAGTTCTACAGATTGTGAAGAAATAATGAGTTGCTTTTCTTTAGCCACTCTCTTAATAATTTCACTTAAAACCTTTAATGCATAAGGATGTAGTCCCAATTCCGGTTCATCAATAATAATCGTTCCCGACATCAACTCAAAAGGCTGAAGTAATAAAGTAGCTAAACATATAAATCTTAAAGTCCCATCAGAAAGCATATGGGATTTAAAAGGAGTATCAGGATTATTTTTATGATACCATTCTAATTGTATATTTTCATTAGTTCTAAAAATAAATCCTCCAAAGAAAGGGGCGATATCTTGTATAGTCGTTAAAATTTGTTCATAGTGATTATTGTGATTATCATGAAGCATTTTAAGATAAGCTGCTATATTTTGTGCGTCTTCTTTAAATATAAGATTGTCATTTGCATCACACATTCCCTTCATCTTGGCTGTATCGCTTGTATCATGAAAATGATAAAGTTTCCATTTTTTGATTTCATTTAGAACATGTTGTGCTACTTTTTTAGAATAACTTCGTTCTATTATATCTGAAAGATTACTTTCTAGTTGATTACTTCCTATAGGTTCTTTATAGTCTTTATAGTCTCCATCAAAGAAAATATATTCATTTAATATCATAAGCTTATTTTCACTCGTTGGAACAAAGGTAGCATAATAACCATTTTTGCCAAAAGCAAATTCAAGATATATATTTTCAGTCTTTTTTCTGCCAAAATGTAAAAAATTATCAGGTCCTTTATCTTGTGTAAAAAATTGCAAATTTTTATTAAATAAAGCATTAAGCATTTTAAATACTGAAATAAAATTACTTTTACCTGCACCATTTGCACCGATTAAGATATTTAAATTTTTAAGCTCAAATTTGGATAAATCTTTTATGGATTTATATCCTTTGATTGTTATTTTATTTAGCATTTATAATCCTTTTGCATTCTCACAAACCTTCCTTTAACTTTTCTGAAGATTCTGATTTTCGTTAAAAACTTCTTCTAAATCTTCTGCATTATTTAAATTTAATCTTTTTATCACTATTTTATTAGGTGCTACTCCTTTTATATGGTGCAGATATATTTCTTTAAAAACTGTTTTTATACTTCTATGTAAATGCCTATGGTAAATAAAGCCACTTCTTGCATCACAATCCCCACCTTTTTCTGAAAAAATTCTCAAACGAGAAGTTTGAACATTTGATACTTCAGACCAATTTTGCTTGTTTTTATCCTTTTCATTTAAGATTTCTGCCACCTTTACTTTTTTCAATCTTTTTGTTTCTTTATTAAACTCACTCACTTTTTTTCCATCGAGTGCTAGTTTTTCATGTTCTTCACGCGTCAATGCACTTCCTGCTACATTTTCTGTTAAATGTGTATAATGATTGCACACAAAGATGTAATCAAGTTCATATTCTCTAGCCAGTTTTAGCTCAAAGCTTATTTGTTCTGTTAGGCTTTGAACTTGAACATTTTTAACTTCGACTAAACTAGGAATACCATTAATACTTACTAAAAAATCAGGTATGGTATGATTAAAGCTATGGGTATTAAAATTAGCATCCAGTTTTCTTTGATTGCTTAAATAGCGTGTGGATCTTTTCCCAAAAAGTAAAGAAGTGACATATTCTCCTGCATCTCCTATGAGTTTGGGTGAAATTTTTTTCTTGCTATTTTTTAATGCTTCGCATTTTTCAACTTCTTCTTTTTGTTTTTTCTGCAAATCTTCCTTAGTTTTTTTAGAAATTCCATCTGCTTTTTTAATGGTTTCAAGCTTATGTTGTGCGGTTTTTAAAAGCTCTTCTATTTGTTTTTCTTTACCACCATAAGAAGCAAAGCTTTGCTCATTTTCAAGCATACTTTTAAATTCCTTAGGGCTTTGTAAAGCAAAATGACTTGGATGTTCTACATTGGCTATTTTTCTTTGAAAAGTAAGGGTTTTTTGTTTGATATTGCTTAATTCTGAAATGACAAAGCTACTATTTAAAGTAGGCACAGGATCAAAACTAGATTCTCCTTCATTGCGGATTAGTCTGGGTATAAGACACCAT
This sequence comes from Campylobacter sp. BCW_4341, assembly GCF_001764255.1. Lineage (NCBI taxonomy): Bacteria > Pseudomonadati > Campylobacterota > Epsilonproteobacteria > Campylobacterales > Campylobacteraceae > Campylobacter > Campylobacter sp. BCW_4341. The sequence continues at coordinate 4,276 of NZ_MKAH01000025.1, forward strand.
TTATAATTATACTGACCCTTAACAGAATTTTCATAAAATTCCTCTAAAAAATCTTTTGTTACTGTTGCCACACCATTTTCTATCGGGATTTTTTTTATGCACTTGTTTATATTATCCTTACTTGTATAAACATCATAAAATACATCGTATTCATAATCTTTTCTTTTATATTCTTTAGTAGGTAAAGCATCATCTTTTAATTTATCGAATTCTTCATTGATTTTTTCATTGCTTTGAAGTTTAAGTTTTTCAATTTCTTTTTCTTTTTCTTCATTGATTTTTTGTATATATTCTAAAGAATTACTTTTATTGATGCGATATTCATCTTTTTTTGTTTTTTGGTTTTCATTCCTGTTTTTTTCTCCTATCATATGCTCTTCTTTAGGCAAATAAAAGGCAAGAGAATAACCACTGATGATATCTACACTTTCAAATTCTTTGATTTTAAATTTCACATCATTAAATTTCAATGAAAAATCCTTTTTTGTTCTTTACCTTAAATAATCTTATTTTTTATCTTTTCTTCTTTCTTCATACATTTTAATTTGTTCTGGTTCTTCCAAGCTTGTATCGATATTGTATTCTTTAACCAATTCTTCCCAAGTCTTAGCTCCTGCTTTTTTTAAGATTTTTATGTTTTTATTTATATCGCGAGTATTAGCTCTATCCAATGGAGTAGCAGGATCGTAATATTCAATTTTCCCATCTTCAATATCACTTATACAACAATTAGCAGCATTGACATCAGCTCCATATTGGATTAGCACTTCCACACAAGCTCCTATAGGCTTTTCTTTACTTCCTGCAGCTCTATGTAAAAGGGTTTCTCCTGCATCGCTAAAACTAAATTCATTTTCTGTTTTAATACTTCTCATATTAGGATTTGCTCCTAATTTTAAAGCTTCTTCTAAATAATTTGGCTGATTAAGCAATATCCAAACATGTAAAGGAGTGCTACCATGTTTTTCATTATAAGTTTCAAATGTGCATCCTTTTTTAAAAAAATACTCTATCACTTCTTTATTTTTTCCATCTCTATCAATATACCTACTGAGTGCATTGTATCCAAAGCACACTTCATCAGCTTTAAGTCCTAAACTCTCAAAATACTCCATCATTTCAAAACTTTGACTCTTATCATAAGCAATTCCTGCACAAGCTAAAGCGATAACAGGATCGATAATAGCTCTTTTGTTTTCTCTATCCCAATAAGGTGTATAGCATTTTTCAAAAAATATTTCAGGTACAGGATAATCTTTTAAAAATTCTTTAACTTCTTCAAGTTTGTTAGCCTCTACAAGATCATAAAATTCTAAACATAATTCTTCTAGATATTTTTCTTCTAAAGCTATTAATTCTTCTAATGTTTTCATTGTTTTTCCTTTCTTTGTAAATTTAGTTTTTAATCTTTAACAAGTGATTTTAGTATTTTATAAATCTCACTTAAATCATCATGACAAAGCACATTTTTAATAAACCAATCCTCAAATTCATCCTCATCTGCTTCATCATAAGATATACCAGTATCTTCTTCAAAAGCAACTTCATAGTTTTCTGGATCTAAATTATCATACGCACCTTCCATAAAATCATCTAAATGGTTTTTTACTGCCTTTAAAAGTTCTTTGCTAGGTTTTGTATCTAAAAATGCTTTGAAATTATCTAAGCTTTCTAAAATATCGGTATTAAAATCCATAATTTTTCCTTGTGATTTTGATTTTTAATTCTTTTATTTTTTTCATTATTTTTGAAATTTAGTTTTAATTTTAAGAAAATTGCTTTTAATCCGCTCTTAAATCACCTCCTTTTACCCTTAAACCTTTGCTATCTATAATCACTTGTGTTGTTCCTACTTGGAGTATAATTTTATCTTTTGTTTGTGTAATAGTTGTATTTCCTACCCTAGAAACGATTTGTTTTTGTGCTGTTAAAACACTTTCTTGATTTGCCATAGTATTTACATTATCAGCTGTAAAAGAGCAATTTTTCTTGGCTTTAAAACTAATAGAATCATCAGCTTCAGCTTTGAAATACTCATTTGTTTCTATGCTTAGATCTTGTTTGGAATAAAATTTTATACTTTGATTGGTTTGAAGCACATAAGAACCTTTTATGGTTTCATTTTTGTTATGTCCTATTCTTTGGATAAAATCATTTTTGATATCTTGCTCTAGATTGTTATTGATTATTACTCTTTTGTCGTTTCCTATCTTTTCTTCGTGGTTTTGTCCGATATTGACTTCATTGCTGATTCCTACATTTAAAGTATTACTTAAGCCCACATTAGTATCTTTAGAGAGTAAGGTATTTTCTAAATATTCAGCCCCTACATTGACATTTTTAAATCCTGCGATATTTTGCATATGACCTAAAGTGATAAATTCAGTATATAAGGCTCCTACTTCTGAAGTTTTATTATTTTTTATGGTTTGCTCATAATTATTACCTATTTCTTCTTTATAATCTTTTTGTGCTAGGATATAAATTTCTTCTTTGTCTTTGTCGTTTTTTAGGGTAATTTCATTCCTTGCTCTTGCATCGGTGTTATCCACTCCTATTGTAGAATTTGCTAAAGTAAGATAATGATTGTTTATAGAGCTTAATTCATAATCTGTATTTTCTTGAAGTTTTAAGGTATCTAAGCCTTGATTGATCATAATAGGAACTTCGCTTAAATAACTTAAAGTGCTAGTGGCAATCTCTCTTTGATATCTTGGATAATTATATTGAGGCATAGTTGTAGTCCCATTATACAAACTTCCACTTACATAAGGTTTATCTATATCATCATCTAAAAAAGAAA
>NZ_MKAH01000026.1:0-4104 GCF_001764255.1 Campylobacter sp. BCW_4341
TATTCCTAGTTTAGTCGAAGTTAAAAATGTTCAAGTTCAAAGCCTAACAGAACAAATAAGCTTTGAGCTAAAACTGGCTAGAGAATATGAACTTGATTACATCTTTGTGTGCAATCATTATACACATTTAACAGAAAATGTAGCAGGAAGTGCATTGACGCGTGAAGAACATGAAAAACTAGCACTCGATGGAAAAAAAGTGAGTGAGTTTAATAAAGAAACAAAAAGATTGAAAAAAGTAAAGGTGGCAGAAATCTTAAATGAAAAGGATAAAAACAAGCAAAATTGGTCTGAAGTATCAAATGTTCAAACTTCTCGTTTGAGAATTTTTTCAGAAAAAGGTGGGGATTGTGATGCAAGAAGTGGCTTTATTTACCATAGGCATTTACATAGAAGTATAAAAACAGTTTTTAAAGAAATATATCTGCACCATATAAAAGGAGTAGCACCTAATAAAATAGTGATAAAAAGATTAAATTTAAATAATGCAGAAGATTTAGAAGAAGTTTTTAACGAAAATCAGAATCTTCAGAAAAGTTAAAGGAAGGTTTGTGAGAATGCAAAAGGATTATAAATGCTAAATAAAATAACAATCAAAGGATATAAATCCATAAAAGATTTATCCAAATTTGAGCTTAAAAATTTAAATATCTTAATCGGTGCAAATGGTGCAGGTAAAAGTAATTTTATTTCAGTATTTAAAATGCTTAATGCTTTATTTAATAAAAATTTGCAATTTTTTACACAAGATAAAGGACCTGATAATTTTTTACATTTTGGCAGAAAAAAGACTGAAAATATATATCTTGAATTTGCTTTTGGCAAAAATGGTTATTATGCTACCTTTGTTCCAACGAGTGAAAATAAGCTTATGATATTAAATGAATATATTTTCTTTGATGGAGACTATAAAGACTATAAAGAACCTATAGGAAGTAATCAACTAGAAAGTAATCTTTCAGATATAATAGAACGAAGTTATTCTAAAAAAGTAGCACAACATGTTCTAAATGAAATCAAAAAATGGAAACTTTATCATTTTCATGATACAAGCGATACAGCCAAGATGAAGGGAATGTGTGATGCAAATGACAATCTTATATTTAAAGAAGACGCACAAAATATAGCAGCTTATCTTAAAATGCTTCATGATAATCACAATAATCACTATGAACAAATTTTAACGACTATACAAGATATCGCCCCTTTCTTTGGAGGATTTATTTTTAGAACTAATGAAAATATACAATTAGAATGGTATCATAAAAATAATCCTGATACTCCTTTTAAATCCCATATGCTTTCTGATGGGACTTTAAGATTTATATGTTTAGCTACTTTATTACTTCAGCCTTTTGAGTTGATGTCGGGAACGATTATTATTGATGAACCGGAATTGGGACTACATCCTTATGCATTAAAGGTTTTAAGTGAAATTATTAAGAGAGTGGCTAAAGAAAAGCAACTCATTATTTCTTCACAATCTGTAGAACTGATAAACCATTTTGAAGCGCAAGATATTATAGTAGTAGATAAAGAAAACGATGAATCTACTTTTACAAGAATGGATAATGAAAAATTAGAAGCTTGGCTTGAAGACTATACACTTGGAGAAATTTGGGCAAGTAATCTTATAGGCGGGAGACCAAAATAATGATTACAAGATGTTATGTGATTTGCGAAGGACAAAGTGAGGAAAAATTTATAAATGAAATTTTAGGATCGTATTTTTATAACTCTAATGTTTATCTTACTCCACTTATAATACCTACATCTAAAGGACATAAAGGTGGAGGACTTGCGTATGATAGAGTGGTTGATTTTATTGTTAAAAAATTAAAACAAGATTCACAAGCTTTTATGACAACAATGTTTGATTACTATGGATTGGATAATAGATTTTTAAAAGAAAAACAATGTAATAAAAATATATATGAACACGTTGAAAAAATACAAGAAGAATTTGATAAAATCATTAAACAACAATGCGATACAAATAATTTTTTTAGCTATATACAGCCACATGAATTTGAAAGTTTGCTTTTTAGTGATATTACAAAAATAATTAAAGCAGATGCTGAATGGAATAAAAAACTTATTTATAAACTAGAAGACATTGTCAAAGAATTCGATAATCCAGAATTTATTAATAATAGTAAAGAAACAAGTCCTTCAAATAGATTAAAAAAGATTTTATCTTTTCCAAGCTATAATAAAATCTTGCACGGTGGAAGAATCGCTAAAGAAATAGGCATAGATAATATAAGATTAAAATGCCGACATTTTAATAAATGGTGTGAAAAAATTCATAGTTTAGGCAACAAAAAGGAAAATAGTGAAAAATAAAAATTTATTTCACAAGAATTTGAAAAAGGTTTTTAAAAATAGCAATAAAAACACCTCAAACACCTTCAGGAATTAAAATGAAACAAAATATAAGCGCTAATCAAGTAAGTTTTTACCTTTTTTCTACAAAAACCTTTAGCGATGAAAAATATCTTGATGCTTGGAGTTTAAAAGGGAATCGTTTAAATTCTCAAGATTGGTTTGAATTTAAACAAGCTAATAAAGGTAGTTTTTATAACAAACATTTAAATGATACTTTAAAAGCCATGCAGAAACTTAAAGCTTATTTTAGTATCGATAAATTTGAAGGCATAAATTTACATGGAAATGATGAATGGTGCGATTTTCTACCTTCAAATTATCTCCAAATTTACGATAGGCTATGTTTAGATAAAAGCAAATATATTTTACATAGATATTATCAAGAAAATGATTTAAGCGAAATAGGAGCACTTAAAAATCTTTCTCCTAATTTTCCTTTTTGGAATGAAAGTGGTGAAAATTTTTCTCAAAATCAAATCAATGCTTTTATAGATAAAGACAACTTAGCACCCTATTTCAATAAATATGATGTTTATTTTAACTCTTCGCTTAATTTAACTTTTAATTTCAGTGATGAAAGCTTAAAATATCTAGTTGATAATTATAATCATAGAATCAGTCATACTTTTATCCCAAAAAATCAAGAGCAACTAGAAAAAGAATTAAATTTAAGCAAAAATGAAAAAATTATTTTAGAACTTCAAAATATGTTTTTAGATCTTTGTAAAGGCATCAGCGCTGATTATGCTTTTATGGATTTTTCTTATTTTTTTTCGGGTTATAACTATATATTAAATTCTAAAGATAATGCTTTTAAATCTTATCCCATTAATCAAGATAAATTAATTCATAAAAGAAGTTTTAAAGAATATATAGAAGAATACGCAAATACTTACTTTTTAAATTATTATTCTAAAGAGTTTTTAAAAGAACTTGATAATCAAGAGTTAAATGAAGATAGACTTAATCATTATCTTATCAATTACAACAAAATCCCAAAAAAAGTCGAAGAAGAAAATATACAAGGTTTACTCTCTAAACAAAAAGATACAAATATTAATTTTGTAAATTTTATAGATTATCAAGATTATGTTTATAACAATAAAGATGATTTTTGGAATTTGTCTTCAGAGGAAAATTCTATGCTTTGGGAAAAATTTTTAAGTAAAAATACCTTAAAACCTTTTCCTTTAAACTTTGATTGCTCCTTAGAAGAAAAATTTCTTTATGCTAAAGATGAGCAATTAGAAAACATTCTCAAATCTCACAAGGCTTTTCATGGCTAGAAAAAGAAAGATAACTATTCCTAGAATAGAAGATATTAATGTAACTCTTGATACTTCTTGTTTGCATCCTATCTTAGAAGATAATACTTTATTATGCTTACATGGAGGTAGAGTCAATTTAAAAGCAAAAAAGGCTAAAAGAATAAAATATAATAATGTTCCTATTATGTTACACGATGAAATACAAGGAGCTAGTATAAGTGGATGTTTAAATCCTCCAGTAGCTGGAGGACCTTGTACTAAAGTTGCTTTGGTATTTCCTTATACTTATTCAAAGCATAAAATCAATAATAAATATTCCGTTTATCAAATGGGCTTAATAGGAGTAAGTAATAAAGGCTATCCTGTACTTTCTATACCTAAAGGCAATAAGATTAAATTTGCTTTAACTAAAATACAAGCTAGTCCTCTTGCTAAGATTAAGTATGAT
>NZ_MKAH01000027.1:0-3261 GCF_001764255.1 Campylobacter sp. BCW_4341
TAGCTGTTTCTGCTATATCCATCACTGCCATAGCACCTTTAAGTGTGGTAACACCTGCTGTTTCATCTTTTACTCCAAAAGCAGTTGTTTTCATGGTTGCAAACTGAGAAAGTCCGCTTTGACTTGAAAAACCTGAACCTGCAGAAACATTATACACTGCAGAAAGTTGAGAAGCAGCTGAAATAGCTATAGCATTTGCAAAACCTGTAGAATAGTTTTTACCACTACCTACAGAATAACCTGAACCTGCTGAAAATCCACTTCCTTGACTACTCATATAAGCGCTAACAGAAGAATAACCACCTAACATAATTCCTTTATTTGCGGAACCAAATCCCATAGCATCAGCGATATTAGCATCAATTTGTCCTTTTGATTCTCTTAAAGAAACAGAAGCTTGAGAGATAAATTGACTTGCTCCAAAACCTGCAGATTCAAGACCTGTACCGCTTACTAAAATATCTTTACCATCATTTTTAACCAAAGACAAACGACCATAGTTTTCTTTCATATTTGGATTGATAAAAGCACCTCTACCTATATCACCTTCGATTTTAATCCCTCTACCCTCTCTTGAGGTAAGCAAAAGCTGTCCATTAGGATCGATTGAAGCTTCAACCCCTGTAGTATCTTTAACCGAGTTAATCGCAGCAACTAAGGCTCCATTAGCATCACCATCTTTGTATTCTACTTGGCCGATTTTTACCCCATTGATAGTAAAATCATCTGAAGTAGTGCTTGCTCTAACTGCTGATATACCTCTAGTTTCTACTGTAAAAGTAGCCCTAACACCGGTTTTATCAGCACTTTTGTTGATCTCTTCAGCTAAGGCACCAAGTCCTGTTCCAACTGAAGTTGAAATCACAACTTTTTGAAATTTAAAATCATCTATACCATTGTAATTTTTAAGAGTAAGTTGTACTTCACCACTAGATGAAATTCTTCCTCCTGTTTCAAAGCGTGTTAAACCTATCTTAGAAGATTGAGTTGGTCCTATAGTAGCTTTTATAGTTTGATTTGAACTTGCACCGATTTGAAATTCTTGATTGATAAAATTTCCACTTAAAAGTTGTTTACCATTAAATGAAGTAGTATTTGCTATATTATCAAGTTCTTCCATCAAGCGGTTGATATCTGCTTGAAGCATAGTTCTTGTTTTTAAACTTTGTCCATCTTGAGCTGCTTGTGTTGCCTTAGTTTTAATTGTATCTAAGATTTTAAGTTGCTCATCCATAGCCTTATCAGCAGTTTGTAAGATACCTAAAGCATCGTTACCATTAGATATAGCTTGACCTAAAGTATTAGCTTGTGATCTTAAACTATCTGCTATCGCCATCCCTGAAGCATCATCTGCTGCGGAGTTGATTCTAAGACCTGAACTAAGTCTGCTTAAAGACTTATCAAGCTCGTTAGCATTAACAACTGAATTTGCATGTGCATTTAACGCACCAATGTTGGTGTTTATCCTAAAACCCATTTTAAATCCTTTCAAAATATTGCATCAAAAAGATTAAAGCAAGAAGTGTTCCAAGTTTTAGTTTGATTAAAAAAATTTAGAGTTTAAAATAAAAAAGCCTAGTACTAAACTAGGCTTGGATTTGTATATATTGCAGCTTTTGTAAACTACTGTAGCAATCTTAAAACATTTTGTTGCGTTGAATTTGCTTGCGCCATAGCATAAGAGCCTGATTGTGCTAGGATATTTGCCTTAGAATAGTTTGCACTCTCGCTTGCAAAGTCTACATCTCTTATAGTTGATTCAGCTGCTTTAACATTTACTTGAGTTACGGTAATGTTGTTTATAGTTGATGTAACTTGATTTTGCACTGAACCAATATCGGCTCTGATTTGATCAAGATTTGTTATAGCTGTTTCTGCTATATCCATCACTGCCATAGCACCTTTAAGTGTGGTAACACCTGCTGTTTCATCTTTTACTCCAAAAGCAGTTGTTTTCATGGTTGCAAACTGAGAAAGTCCGCTTTGACTTGAAAAACCTGAACCTGCAGAAACATTATACACTGCAGAAAGTTGAGAAGCAGCTGAAATAGCTATAGCATTTGCAAAACCTGTAGAATAGTTTTTACCACTACCTACAGAATAACCTGAACCTGCTGAAAATCCACTTCCTTGACTACTCATATAAGCGCTAACAGAAGAATAACCACCTAACATAATTCCTTTATTTGCGGAACCAAATCCCATAGCATCAGCGATATTAGCATCAATTTGTCCTTTTGATTCTCTTAAAGAAACAGAAGCTTGAGAGATAAATTGACTTGCTCCAAAACCTGCAGATTCAAGACCTGTACCGCTTACTAAAATATCTTTACCATCATTTTTAACCAAAGACAAACGACCATAGTTTTCTTTCATATTTGGATTGATAAAAGCACCTCTACCTATATCACCTTCGATTTTAATCCCTCTACCCTCTCTTGAGGTAAGCAAAAGCTGTCCATTAGGATCGATTGAAGCTTCAACCCCTGTAGTATCTTTAACCGAGTTAATCGCAGCAACTAAGGCTCCATTAGCATCACCATCTTTGTATTCTACTTGGCCGATTTTTACCCCATTGATAGTAAAATCATCTGAAGTAGTGCTTGCTCTAACTGCTGATATACCTCTAGTTTCTACTGTAAAAGTAGCCCTAACACCGGTTTTATCAGCACTTTTGTTGATCTCTTCAGCTAAGGCACCAAGTCCTGTTCCAACTGAAGTTGAAATCACAACTTTTTGAAATTTAAAATCATCTATACCATTGTAATTTTTAAGAGTAAGTTGTACTTCACCACTAGATGAAATTCTTCCTCCTGTTTCAAAGCGTGTTAAACCTATCTTAGAAGATTGAGTTGGTCCTATAGTAGCTTTTATAGTTTGATTTGAACTTGCACCGATTTGAAATTCTTGATTGATAAAATTTCCACTTAAAAGTTGTTTACCATTAAATGAAGTAGTATTTGCTATATTATCAAGTTCTTCCATCAAGCGGTTGATATCTGCTTGAAGCATAGTTCTTGTTTTTAAACTTTGTCCATCTTGAGCTGCTTGTGTTGCCTTAGTTTTAATTGTATCTAAGATTTTAAGTTGCTCATCCATAGCCTTATCAGCAGTTTGTAAGATACCTAAAGCATCGTTACCATTAGATATAGCTTGACCTAAAGTATTAGCTTGTGATCTTAAACTATCTGCTATCGCCATCCCTGAAGCATCATCTGCTGCGGAGTTGATTCTAAGACCTGAACTAAGTCTGCTTAAAGA
>NZ_MKAH01000028.1:0-2952 GCF_001764255.1 Campylobacter sp. BCW_4341
TCTTTAAGCAGACTTAGTTCAGGTCTTAGAATCAACTCCGCAGCAGATGATGCTTCAGGGATGGCGATAGCAGATAGTTTAAGATCACAAGCTAATACTTTAGGTCAAGCTATATCTAATGGTAACGATGCTTTAGGTATCTTACAAACTGCTGATAAGGCTATGGATGAGCAACTTAAAATCTTAGATACAATTAAAACTAAGGCAACACAAGCAGCTCAAGATGGACAAAGTTTAAAAACAAGAACTATGCTTCAAGCAGATATCAACCGCTTGATGGAAGAACTTGATAATATAGCAAATACTACTTCATTTAATGGTAAACAACTTTTAAGTGGAAATTTTATCAATCAAGAATTTCAAATCGGTGCAAGTTCAAATCAAACTATAAAAGCTACTATAGGACCAACTCAATCTTCTAAGATAGGTTTAACACGCTTTGAAACAGGAGGAAGAATTTCATCTAGTGGTGAAGTACAACTTACTCTTAAAAATTACAATGGTATAGATGATTTTAAATTTCAAAAAGTTGTGATTTCAACTTCAGTTGGAACAGGACTTGGTGCCTTAGCTGAAGAGATCAACAAAAGTGCTGATAAAACCGGTGTTAGGGCTACTTTTACAGTAGAAACTAGAGGTATATCAGCAGTTAGAGCAAGCACTACTTCAGATGATTTTACTATCAATGGGGTAAAAATCGGCCAAGTAGAATACAAAGATGGTGATGCTAATGGAGCCTTAGTTGCTGCGATTAACTCGGTTAAAGATACTACAGGGGTTGAAGCTTCAATCGATCCTAATGGACAGCTTTTGCTTACCTCAAGAGAGGGTAGAGGGATTAAAATCGAAGGTGATATAGGTAGAGGTGCTTTTATCAATCCAAATATGAAAGAAAACTATGGTCGTTTGTCTTTGGTTAAAAATGATGGTAAAGATATTTTAGTAAGCGGTACAGGTCTTGAATCTGCAGGTTTTGGAGCAAGTCAATTTATCTCTCAAGCTTCTGTTTCTTTAAGAGAATCAAAAGGACAAATTGATGCTAATATCGCTGATGCTATGGGATTTGGTTCCGCAAATAAAGGAATTATGTTAGGTGGTTATTCTTCTGTTAGCGCTTATATGAGTAGTCAAGGAAGTGGATTTTCAGCAGGTTCAGGTTATTCTGTAGGTAGTGGTAAAAACTATTCTACAGGTTTTGCAAATGCTATAGCTATTTCAGCTGCTTCTCAACTTTCTGCAGTGTATAATGTTTCTGCAGGTTCAGGTTTTTCAAGTCAAAGCGGACTTTCTCAGTTTGCAACCATGAAAACAACTGCTTTTGGAGTAAAAGATGAAACAGCAGGTGTTACCACACTTAAAGGTGCTATGGCAGTGATGGATATAGCAGAAACAGCTACAACAAATCTTGATCAAATCAGAGCCGATATTGGTTCGGTCCAAAATCAACTTCAAGTTACCATAAACAATATCACTGTAACTCAAGTAAATGTTAAAGCAGCTGAATCAACTATAAGAGATGTAGACTTTGCAAGTGAGAGTGCGAATTTTTCTAAGTATAATATCCTAGCACAATCAGGCTCTTATGCTATGAGCCAAGCTAATGCTGTACAGCAAAATGTTTTAAAACTTCTTCAATGATTTCTTAGATGCTTTTATGCATCTAAGATTTTTAAAGTGCTTTTTTCTTTTCTAAAAAGTCTTGCAAAGGTAAAATAGCGATTTTAAGTCTTTTATCTTGAGTTTCTAAAAGCTCTACGATATTTTCCATCAAAGATTCATGTGCATAAACCCAAGCAAAAAGTTTATTTTGTTTATCGGAATCATCTTTGATATCTTTAAGATATAAAGGTGTTAATATACTTTGTTCATGATGTAAAGTAGGGCCTAAAATTTCTTGTAAAAAGAGATATTTTTTATTTGAAAGTTTTTCTTTGATCTTATCTATATTTTGATTTATTTGTTCAAGAGAGAGTTTGTTCTTTCCATGAGTAAGATTGTGAATTTGTTTTTGAACTTTTTTACACTCTTTTTTAAAATTCAAAGATAAATTCATATTTTTTTTGATTTTTTGATAGATTTTTAATCCGAGTTTTACTTGTTCTTTAGTATTTAAAACTTGTAATTTTTTAAATTTTTTATCTTTTTTATTTTTGAGTAAATTTTCGCAAAGTTCTTTAAAAGGTTTTTCTATAGCGCTTTCTATCCTAGCACCTCCTTCAGTGCAATTATAAGTTTTACTTTTGCTAAAAGCAATGAAATTTTCAAAAATTTGTCTAAAAAGTGTCCAAATTTCAGAACTTTGAACTTTTCCATTTCCTCCATAAGCTGTAGTGCTAAATCTATCTAAGTCCCTTTCATAGTCTCCATTGTGTAAATTAGCATGGATGAAACCTTGAGAATGTGTTTGCCCATCTTTGGCATAAGCTAAATCCTGACCTATGAGAATGATGTTGTTATGTCCTAAATTCTCAGCTAATTCATAAGCCATATGAGATACACTCATGCCTGCGTTAATATATCCATAATCGTCTAGCCCCAAGCATCTCGCAAAAGGCTGGCCTTTTATGATTAAAATGTATTTTCTTTTATTTTTTTTAAGATAAGAAATGGTTTTTTTATGCACCAAAGAAGCTACTAGAAAAATGATGTCTTTATCAAAATCTTTAAAATCATTATTAAAACATTCAGCTACTATTTCATCGCGTTCCAACATACAAACATAATCAGGTTTTATACCATGCTTAGCTAAAATAGGATAAGAAGAATCCGCACAAAAAATTGTAGCTTTATTAGCATACTTTTTTAACAAAGGAAGTTGTTTAGTAAGAGATGGTCCTGTAGAAACAATGATAGCTGTATCACTTATACCCTTTCTTTTGGAAAGTAATTCTTTATAACTAGGATGAGTAATCATTTGAGGTAAGTTATAAACAAATTGTTCTATGCCTTGCA
>NZ_MKAH01000029.1:0-3310 GCF_001764255.1 Campylobacter sp. BCW_4341
ATCAAAAACCAAATTTTCCACCTAAAGCTCTTAAACTAAGCTTTAGTTTAAAATATTTTTAATCAGTTTTTGCAAATTCCTTTTTGTTTCTTCTTGTTCTTTTATGATAAAACATTTTGCTTTTGGCCAAAAATAACTTTTAGGATTTTCAAATTTTCCCCAACGCCAATCAAATCTAGGATGTAAAAGAACTATAGTAGGAATATCCATAGCTAAGCTTAAATGCGCTATAGCACTATCAATACTAAGCATACAGTCAATATCATATAAATAATTTAGAGTATCATTCCAATTTTTTATAAGCTTACTTCTATCTTCTATTGCCTTAGGTAATTCTTCTTTTAATTGCATTTGAAAAGAAATGATTTCATAATCTAAGTCTTTTAATATATCAAATAAAAATTCAAATTTTACATTTCTTAATAAATCAGAATTTTCAGCATTAGGAGTAGCATAAAAAATACCAAGTTTTTTTCTTTTATTATGCGGTTTTTTCTGTGGCAATATAGGTGTTTTTAATCGTGAAATCTCGTCAAGCTTAATATCAATAAAAAAAGGCAAAGAACAAATAGGAATAGCATAATCAAAATTTGTAGGTAGATTTTTTAAAACCTTTACATTTTTAAAAATATCATCATTTTGATTTAAAAATTTGATTTGATTTTTAAACATTTCATACATGGCACTTTGAGGAGCAAATAAAACCTTTGAAGCGATTTTGCAAAGTTTTTCTAAGCATCTTGCATACATTATAGTATCGCCAAAGCCTTGCTCGCAAAATACTAAAACTTCTTTATTTTTAAAAGCATCAACGCCAAATTTATTAAAAGCTTTTAGGCTTTCATTATAATGATAAGTAGAAAAAGTTTCATTATGAGCATAAAATAATCTGCTTTCATAATATTTCTTGCCCTCTTCAAAATTATCATCCACTCCCATACGCATCAAAAGATAAGCCAAATCAAATTGATAGGTTGCATGAGAATCCAAGCTAAGACATTTTTTATAAGCATAATAAGCTTCTTGATAGTTTGAATTAAATTCTAAGACCTTAGCATAGTTTTGCCAAAACTGTGCATGGTGTTGATTGGCTTCTTGTAGCGATTGAAAAAGTTCTAAAGAATCAGATATTCTAAAAAGCTTAAAAAGCAAGTATGCTTTTTGGGGTAAAATTTGATGAGTTAAAAAATCTTCTATTTTAGAAATAGTAAGATTTTCTTTGGTTTTACTGTGAAGCCTATCTTCGAGTTTAATTAAATTAAGATTGGTTTGTTCAGCAATGATTCCTTTTTGTAGTTTATCAATCAAATCTTGCATAAAATGACACAAGTGTTCATGTGCATTTAATGCCTTGGTAAAATCATGTTTAAAATAAATTTCTGCATAATTTTTCCATAGATTAAGATTATACATATCTTTAGAAAGCAATTCTTTGAAAATTTGTTCAGATTCTTCTAATTTATTACTCAGCTTATAAATAAAAGCCAATTCTAACTTAAGTTCATCTTCTAAATCATCTTTGCGAGTTAAAAGTGTTTGTAATAAATTCAAGGCTTCATCAAGTCTTAAATTTTCAATATAGCTTTTAGCAAGCATAAGACCATTAAAACTTGTAGGATTTAAAGAAAAAAGCTCTTGAGCATAATATAAAGCTTTTTGAAAAAGAGAAAGTTTATAAGAAGAAAGCGTAGCAAATTCTAAAGCAAATTTTGGACTTTCTTTTAAAAATTGCTCACTCAAGTTTAAACATTTTTCATAATTAGCATTAAAATAATAATAATGAATTTTATCAAACATATTTTTCCTTGATAGTTACATTAAAATCTAATATTATCTTATAAGTTGCATAAAAAGATAATTATATTTTTATAAAATTAAATAATAAAACAAAAATAAAAAAATAAATACAATAAAAACATCCATCCCAATAATTTTAAAATTATCAGGATGAAATTTTAACAAGTAGGAGAGTAAACTAATCAAACTAAGTATTATCTTTTATAAGATTACCAAAGATAATTAAACTGAGCAAATCCTGTATGGGTATTGCCATCTTTATCAAACATTCCATTATAGTTTAAACTAAAATAGAAAGCTTCATTAACAGGAACGATAAAAGAAGTACTTACAAATTTTTGTATTCTTGGTAAATAAAACTCATCACTTACTTTTATATTACCAAATCTAGCCTCCGCTTCTACTTTAGGATTGATATTAAACTTAGCTCCAAGTTCTACTGAAGTTTTTAAATTAGGCAACCAATCTCTAAACCAAGTAAAGCTTGTTTTAGTAGAGAAAAGATTTAAATAGTTTGCATAGGTTCTTTCTCCACCTTGAACTGTTGCTTGTCCTATAGTGTCTTTCATAGAAAAAGCTTCAGTATAACCTCCTTCATAAGCAAGACCTATTTCAGGGGAGAATATATCTTTATTAGAAATAAAATTCATACCTAAGGCTGTATTGACTCCATAAGCATAAGAATTAGGTTCAGCTTTAGCTTCATTATTTCCTATTTTTTTAGTTAAATCATTTTTAATCAAAGCAGCTTTACTTTGAGCTTTGATATAAACTTCTTGACCTTTTTCTGTAGTAAATAAGGTATTAAAGTATTTTAAACCTGCATAATAGGTTCTATTATTAATATCAAAATAAGTTGAACCCATTTTTGTATCTTCATAACCTGCATACACACCATATATTCCACTGTCTTTTAAAGTAGAATAACCTATAATGGTTCCTTTAGTGTGTCCTTTGCTTTCTTCATTTAAAGAAAGTTCAACATTCTGTGAAGAAGCATAAGGAAGGATGAATAAAGAATGTTCTTTATTAGAACCATAGCTTCCATTATTTAAATCACTCTTTATATAATCACTTGCATCTGCATATAAATTACCCTTTTCAGACATAGCAATGCTTTGAGATTTACTTGAAGAAGCTAAAGCAAAAGTTTGCATAGAATTACCCATAACATTATCTATAAAGGTTGATCTTCTTGAAGTAGTAGAGATTAAAGATCTAAAGGTTGCACCTGATATGGAAGCACTAAGATCAAACCTTTTATGAATTTTTCCTGTTGAAGGATCATAGATTAAATCAATTTCTCCACTACCATTGGTTCCTATATTGCCAATATTACCTGGTTTTACCCCTGAGATGATATCATTTATATCTCCTATTCCATCTAGATCAGCATTGCCTTGATCAACGGTTATATTATCTACTTTTACATTATCCGTATTGCTTCCACCTACAACCACAGTGTCTAATTTACCTGTATCTTTATCTGTAGAAACAACCCAATCTTCTATGA
>NZ_MKAH01000030.1:0-77401 GCF_001764255.1 Campylobacter sp. BCW_4341
TACTCTCCTACTTGTTAAAATTTCATCCTGATAATTTTAAAATTATTGGGATGGATGTTTTTATTGTATTTATTTTTTTATTTTTGTTTTATTATTTAATTTTATAAAAATATAATTATCTTTTTATGCAACTTATAAGATAATATTAGATTTTAATGTAACTATCAAGGAAAAATATGTTTGATAAAATTCATTATTATTATTTTAATGCTAATTATGAAAAATGTTTAAACTTGAGTGAGCAATTTTTAAAAGAAAGTCCAAAATTTGCTTTAGAATTTGCTACGCTTTCTTCTTATAAACTTTCTCTTTTTCAAAAAGCTTTATATTATGCTCAAGAGCTTTTTTCTTTAAATCCTACAAGTTTTAATGGTCTTATGCTTGCTAAAAGCTATATTGAAAATTTAAGACTTGATGAAGCCTTGAATTTATTACAAACACTTTTAACTCGCAAAGATGATTTAGAAGATGAACTTAAGTTAGAATTGGCTTTTATTTATAAGCTGAGTAATAAATTAGAAGAATCTGAACAAATTTTCAAAGAATTGCTTTCTAAAGATATGTATAATCTTAATCTATGGAAAAATTATGCAGAAATTTATTTTAAACATGATTTTACCAAGGCATTAAATGCACATGAACACTTGTGTCATTTTATGCAAGATTTGATTGATAAACTACAAAAAGGAATCATTGCTGAACAAACCAATCTTAATTTAATTAAACTCGAAGATAGGCTTCACAGTAAAACCAAAGAAAATCTTACTATTTCTAAAATAGAAGATTTTTTAACTCATCAAATTTTACCCCAAAAAGCATACTTGCTTTTTAAGCTTTTTAGAATATCTGATTCTTTAGAACTTTTTCAATCGCTACAAGAAGCCAATCAACACCATGCACAGTTTTGGCAAAACTATGCTAAGGTCTTAGAATTTAATTCAAACTATCAAGAAGCTTATTATGCTTATAAAAAATGTCTTAGCTTGGATTCTCATGCAACCTATCAATTTGATTTGGCTTATCTTTTGATGCGTATGGGAGTGGATGATAATTTTGAAGAGGGCAAGAAATATTATGAAAGCAGATTATTTTATGCTCATAATGAAACTTTTTCTACTTATCATTATAATGAAAGCCTAAAAGCTTTTAATAAATTTGGCGTTGATGCTTTTAAAAATAAAGAAGTTTTAGTATTTTGCGAGCAAGGCTTTGGCGATACTATAATGTATGCAAGATGCTTAGAAAAACTTTGCAAAATCGCTTCAAAGGTTTTATTTGCTCCTCAAAGTGCCATGTATGAAATGTTTAAAAATCAAATCAAATTTTTAAATCAAAATGATGATATTTTTAAAAATGTAAAGGTTTTAAAAAATCTACCTACAAATTTTGATTATGCTATTCCTATTTGTTCTTTGCCTTTTTTTATTGATATTAAGCTTGACGAGATTTCACGATTAAAAACACCTATATTGCCACAGAAAAAACCGCATAATAAAAGAAAAAAACTTGGTATTTTTTATGCTACTCCTAATGCTGAAAATTCTGATTTATTAAGAAATGTAAAATTTGAATTTTTATTTGATATATTAAAAGACTTAGATTATGAAATCATTTCTTTTCAAATGCAATTAAAAGAAGAATTACCTAAGGCAATAGAAGATAGAAGTAAGCTTATAAAAAATTGGAATGATACTCTAAATTATTTATATGATATTGACTGTATGCTTAGTATTGATAGTGCTATAGCGCATTTAAGCTTAGCTATGGATATTCCTACTATAGTTCTTTTACATCCTAGATTTGATTGGCGTTGGGGAAAATTTGAAAATCCTAAAAGTTATTTTTGGCCAAAAGCAAAATGTTTTATCATAAAAGAACAAGAAGAAACAAAAAGGAATTTGCAAAAACTGATTAAAAATATTTTAAACTAAAGCTTAGTTTAAGAGCTTTAGGTGGAAAATTTGGTTTTTGATAACATCAGCTAGCATTTTTGGCATTTGGTTTATAATATCTTGATAATTTTGCTTTGCATCTTGACCTTTTAATGTCAAATTTAATTTTGCATTTTTTGCTGCAAGAATTTTTCCATTACTTGTAGAAATGATTTTAAAATTAATACTAGCCACACCTTCCTTACTCGTTGTGATAAAATAATTTGTAATATTTACATAAAAATCTTGCAAATTTACCACCACAACATAATCTGTAAATTTAGCATACATTTTAGCCTTGTCTTTTTCTTGTGTTAAAAAAGGACTTACATTTATAAGTTTTGCATCTTTAGGACTAAAATGTGACAAAGTTTTAGAACTTTGATAAATACCATTTGCAGCAGAATTAACCCAATTAAGTTTTAAACTTTGAATCAAATTTTTAGCAAATAATGTAGAAAACTCCTTATCACTCACTCTAAAACCATCTAAAAAATAACCAAAATTTTTCCTAAAAGTTAATACAATAGCAAAATCAATATCTTTATCTTTGGTGATTTGTGATTTTTTTTCAATCAAAGTAGAACTATCAAACAATGCTTTTTGTTGATTTAGATTTGGATTTGCAACATTTTGATTTAGATCTATTAGCTCAAAACTATCTGTGCTTTTTTCAATTTTAATAACTTTTTTCTGAGAAAAATTATTTGCCAAAAGATTAGAACTTAAAACTAAACTTAAAAACAAAATGAAACAATACCTCATTTTCATCCTTGTAAATTATTTAAATATAAAATTATACTCTTTATTTTATAAAAAATCTTGTAAAAAATTCATAGATGAAACACAAATAAAAGGACTGGATTTATAATTTAAAGGGTTATATAAAATGTATTTTTTAGAAAAATCTCCCATAAATCCTCCATTTTGATTAATCAAAAAATCTCCTGCTACAATATCCCAAATATTAAGCTTTTCAAATCTTTTATAAACTCCTGCCTTAGCCTCTAAAATAGCACAAAATTTTAATCCAGAGCCTATATTAATAGCTTCTAATTGATGCTCTTTTGCAAAGTCTTCATCTTCTTTGCTAAGATGATTAACACTCAATAAGGCTTTATATTTATTTTTCTCGTATTCTTGCTGGTCAATTTGCAAAGGTTTATCGTTTTTATAAACCTTAGTTTTTGCATGAGCATAGAATATATCACCTTTTGATGGATTTTGTATAAGCGATAAAACAGGGCGATTATCATGAACCAAACTTACCATAACGCAAAATTCATCACTGCCTTTTAAAAAACCACTTGTTCCATCAAGAGGATCAATAAGCCAAAAAGTTTTTAATTCTTCACATTCTTCTTTGCTGAGTAATTTTTCTTCTGATAAAATTTTAATATCCGTAGAACCTAAAATATCATTTAAAATTTTATTAGAAGCAAGATCTGCTGATGTAAGCGGGCTTTTATCTTCTTTTTCCCAAGTTTTAAAATTTTTTCTCTCTTCTAAAATAGCTTTAGAAGCTTGATTGCTAGCATTTATAGCAATTTCTAAAAATTTATCAAGATTAAGCATGATTATAAGACTTTCTATAAGATTTTTTAAAATTATACAAGAAGATTTTGTGGAATTTTTAATTTCCACAAAAATTTTAATTAAATTTTACTAGTTTCACCCAAATAAAGTTGTCTTGGACGGACTATTTTAAGACTTTCTTGCTCTTTTTGTTCTATCCACTGAGCTATCCATCCTGGGGTGCGTCCTATAACAAATAAAGTAGCAAACATTTCATTTGGAATACCTAAGGCTTTTAAAATAAGTCCACTATGAAAATCAACATTCGGATATAGCCCTCTTTGAACAAAATAATCATCATTTAAAGCAATCTCTTCTATACGCGTTGCTACTTTAATAAGATTGGTATCAATACCCAATTCATCAATAAGTTGATCACGAAGTTTTTTAAGTACTTTTGCTCTAGGATCAAAATTTTTATAAACCCTATGCCCAAAGCCCATCAAACGGAAAGGATCGTTTTTATCCTTAGCCCTTTTGATGAATTCATCTACCCTATCAACACTACCTATTTGCTCAAGCATTCTAATAACACCTTCATTAGCTCCACCATGTGCATGACCCCAAAGTGCACCAATACCTGCTGCTATACAGGCATAAGGATGAGCATGAGTTGAACCCACAGCACGAACCGTTGAAGTTGAAGCATTTTGCTCATGATCTGCATGAAGCATAAAAACTGTATCAAGTGCTTTTACTTCTATAGGTTTAAGCTCTACATGATCGTAAGGATAAGTTCTTAACATATATAAGAAATTTTCTGTAAAACCACGATCTAAATTTGGATAAGCCATAGGAAAGCCATGTTTATATCTATAAGCGGTGGCGACTATAGTAGGGATTTTAGCCACTATTCTAGCTGCCATTTCCATATATTCTTCTTTTACGTTCATGTTTAAATGATCAGGATAAAAAGCACTAAGCGATGAAACAGCACCTTGTAAAACTGCCATAGGATGAGCATTATCAGGGAAAGAATCAAAAAGACGATGCATACCTTCATGGATAAAAGAACGCTTTTTCATTTCATAACGAAACGCTTCAAGACGCGTAGCATCAGGTAATTCTTTATAAAGTAAAAGATGAACCACATCTAAATAAAGTTTGTTTTCAGCAAGCCACTCTATAGGATAGCCACGGTGCATTAAAATTCCGTTTTCTCCATCAATATAAGTGATTTTTGATTTACAAGTAGCCGTAGAAGTCAAGCCCTCATCA
Organism: Campylobacter sp. BCW_4341; assembly: GCF_001764255.1. Classification (NCBI taxonomy): domain Bacteria; kingdom Pseudomonadati; phylum Campylobacterota; class Epsilonproteobacteria; order Campylobacterales; family Campylobacteraceae; genus Campylobacter; species Campylobacter sp. BCW_4341. The sequence continues at coordinate 4,725 of NZ_MKAH01000030.1, forward strand.
TAAGAAAACATTCCTGTTTGTTTATAAAAACTTGACATATCTACAACGCTTGGTCCAGTTGTACCATCATATATAGGAAATTCATAGCTTTTTCCATTTCTATTATCAGTTATAGTAACGGAATTTGACATTTTCGCTCCTTTTATTGTTACTTTTATTAATTCTAACAAAAAAGGACGATTATGAGTTTTTTTATTATTAAATTTTTAAGATTTTGTTTGTTTTTTTGAGTAAAAAAGTAACTTTCATTTTTTAGAATTAGAAAGAAATTTAATCATACTCATAACAATAATAGCCTCAAATAACGCTGTTAAAATAAGCGCTGAATAAAGCTTCTCATCAATAACCTTGCCCGAATAACCCAAAGTAGCTGTTGCTATAAGCAAGGTTAAAGGCATAGAATGACTAAGACCAAATAAAATCATATTTTTAAAACCAATTCTTTTTAAAAAAACACTTGCACATAAAATTCTTAAACCCACCATAACAAACATAAGCAAAAATGCTTGTAAAACGATTTTATAATCTAAAATCATTTTAAGATCAAAGGTTGAACCTATATGGATAAAAAAAATAGGGATCAAAAACCCGTGTCCAAAAGTAGAAAGCTTGTGCTCAAGATCTTTTTTATGATCAAAAAAAGTAGCTATAAATGAACCTGCTATAAAAGAACCAAGAACGATTTCAAGTTTTGTAATAACCATAGCAACAATGATCAGTATAAAAATCGCCATACAAAATCTTACATCTTTTTCATTTTTATCTTCCCATGGCATAAGCACAACTTTAAGCTGAGGATACCACCAAAAAAGCACACCAAGCATTTTAAACCCAAGCAAACAAAGTCCCAAAAAGATATTAAGATATAAAATACTTTGTGCTACATCAATAATACCTGTTCCTTCTCGTAAAAAAGCTCCCGCTATAGTCAAAAGCACAATAGAAATCACCTCAGCTAAAGTAGCTACTATCATAGCAATATTTAACCAGTAACACTCTTTTCCAAAATCCTTAAAAAGTAAAGATAAAAGCCCTACACTCATCACAGGTATAATGATAACAAATACTAAAGAAAGTCCAAAAATCCATACTATAAAAGAAGATAAAGCATAAAGTAAAAAAATATAAAAAAAACTTTTTTTGACAACTTCTTTATCCATATTAAAGAAGGCTCTTAAATTTACCTCCATGCCTGCTATAAACATTAGATAATAAAAACCTACATTTGCCAAAAGTGCAAAATTTTCACTTTTTCCTATGAAGCCAAAATACGCTATTATCGCCCCTAAAATAATTTCAGTAGCTGAAAGAGGCAAGCGTAAAATTTTTGCAATATGCGGAGAAAAAAGTAAGCATAAAGCTATAACAATAAGAATTTTTAAATCAATTAAACCTTGCAGATCAATGACACTCTGATGCAAAAGTAAATCCCATTTCTTTTAATTTTATTATATCTTGACTTGGTTCTTCACCTTTAGTGGTTAAATAATCCCCTATAACAATAGCCCCAGCACCTGCTTGAAAAATTTCATATTGTCTTTCTCGTAATACCACTTCACGCCCACCTGCTACCATTACCACGCTTTGCGGTAAAGCCTCTTTGGTATCACGAACAATTTTTAAGGCTTCATCGGCACTCAGTCTTGGAACTTGTAGTTTTAAATTTTCATTTGCTATAAAAAAATTAATAGGCGTTGAAAAAGGCTGTAATTCTTGCAAAGATTTTCTAAAACTTAGCCTATCTTCTTCACTCTCACCCATACCATAGATTCCACCACAACAAAGCATAAGCCCTGCTTCTTTAGCGTTTAAATTGGTTTGAAATCTACTTTCCCAAGTATGCGTGGTGCAAATTTGTGGAAAAAATTCCTTAGAAGTTTCAAGATTGTGATTATAAGAAAAAATTCCTGCTTTTTTAAGTTCTTTGAGTTGTTCCACGCTTGCCATGCCATTACAGGCAATTAAAAGCAAGTTAGGCACTTCTTTTTGCACGGCCTTAGCAGCTTCGCAAACATACTCAAGCTTTTCATCATCAAGCCCAAGTCCTGCTGTAACCAAACAAAAACCCAAGGCTTCATTTTTCTTTGCCATTTTTGCTTCTAAAACGATTTGTGAAAGTTCTTTACGACGATATTTTTGAATATCTGTTTTTACATGGGCACTTTGGGTACAGTATTTACAGTCTTCTGAACAATTTCCACTCGCTATATTTGAAATAGCACAAAGCATGATTTGCATTTTAATCCTTCATTTCTTTTTTAATTTTACACTTTAAACATTCTAAGAATGTACCTTTTTTAAGCTCTTTTATCACTAAAGTTTCGCCACACTCTTCGCATTTTTCTTCGCTTGGTTTGTATTTACTTATAAAATTGCATTTTGGATAAGCGCTACAGCCATAAAATTTACCGCGTTTTGAAAAGCGTTCTACGATTTCACCTTTTTGACAACTTGGACAAGTAATACCTGTACCATTAGCTTTAGCTTTTGCGGCAGTATTTTCGCTTTCATTTTTACTTTCACTTTTTAAATTTCTTGAATACTTACATTTTGGGAAATTTAAACACGCTACAAATTCTCCAAAACGCCCTTTTCTAATAGCAAGTTCCCCACCACAATCAGGACAACTTTCACCTAATTTTGTAACAGTTTTTTGACTGGCGATTTTTGTTTTTCCTTCTTCGATTTTTCTCATAAAAGGATAGTAAAATTCTTTTAAAGTTTCTTGCCAATCTGCCTTATCTTCTGCGATTTCATCTAAAGTGTTTTCAAGATTTGAAGTAAATTTACTATCCACTATATCGCTAAAATTTTTTTCAAGCACTTCGGTTACATTAAAAGCAACCTCACTAGGAATAAGTTGTTTTTTGTCTATTTTTACATAATCACGGCTTGTAAGTATAGAAATGGTTGGTGCATAAGTAGAAGGGCGACCTATGCCTAAACTTTCAAGTTTTTTTACAAGTCCTGCTTCTGAATACCTTGAAGGTGGTTCGGTAAAATGTGAGTTCATTTCTAAATTTTGTATTTTTAAATTTTCACCTATTTTAAAATTTGGTAAAATTTTATCCTTATCCATATCACCATAAACTTTATAATATCCATCGAAAAGGATTTTTCTACCGCTTATTTTAAAAACTGCTCTATCATTTTTTACAAATACATTTTGAGTTTGAGAGATAGCAGGATTCATCTGACAGGCTAAAAAGCGATTGTAAATAAGTGTGTAAAGTTTTAACTCATCTTTGTCTAAAAATTTGGCCGCAATTTCTGGAGTAAAACTTAAATTTGTAGGGCGTATAGCTTCATGAGCTTCTTGAGCACCTTTAGCCTTTGTAGTATATACATTTGCTTGGCTTGGAAGATAATCTTGGCCAAAATTTGCTTGTATGAATTTTCTTGCATTTTCTATAGCTTCTTTGGCCAAATTTAAACTATCAGTTCTCATGTAGGTAATAACCCCCATCACGCCCTCGTGAGTATTTACTCCTTCATAGAGTTTTTGAGCTATCATCATGGTTTTTTTAGGGTTAAAACCAAGGCGATTGCTAGCACTTTGCTGTAAAGTTGAAGTCATAAAAGGAGGTGGTGGAGCGATTTTTCTTTCTTTGCTTTCAATGTCACTTATAGTATAAGCTTCATTTTTGCAAGCTTCCAGTACAAGTTTGGCACGATCTTTGTTGATAATGGTAAGTTTTTCTATCTTAGCTTTGTCAAACTCAACTAGTTCTGCATCCAAATCTTTTTGAAAAATCATATCTATGCTAAAATATTCCAGTGGTACAAAGGCACGAATTTCTTTTTCACGATCGACTATGATCTTTAAAGCCGCACTTTGAACACGCCCTGCGCTAAGTCCTCTTTGAATTTTTTGCCCCAATAAGGGGCTGAGTTTATATCCTACAATGCGATCTAAAAGGCGTCTAGTTTGTTGGGCATTTACAGAGTGCATATCTAATTTTCTTGGATTTTTTAAAGCATTTTCTATAGCACTTTTAGTAATTTCATGGAAAACGATGCGTGGCAAGGTGTTTTCATCTTTTCCTATAGCTTTTGCAATATGATAAGCTATGGCTTCTCCTTCTCTATCCTCATCCGTTGCAAGATAGACTTCTTTGGCATCTTTGGCTTTGCTTTTAAGTTCTTTAACTAAGGCGCTATGATCGCTTGTGATTCTATACTCAGGGATAAATTCATCATCTTCTATTTTAATCCCAAAGCTTGATTTAGGTAAATCTCTAATATGTCCTTTAGAAGCAATCACTTCATAATCTTTTCCCAAAAAATTTCCTATGGTTTTAGCTTTTGCAGGAGATTCTACTATGATTAAATTTTTCTTCATTTTACACCCTTGTTAAATAAAAAGCTGAATTTAGCTAAAATTATTTAAAATTCTACTTATAAAATATATTTTAAAAACAAAACTATCATAACAAAATAAATAAAATATAATTTTAAGTAATTTTAAATACAAATCATAATTTTTGGAGTATAATAAAATAAAAAAGGCAAAATTATGAATGGCAAAACTTATAAATTTCATCCAAATGATACAAAAATGGATAAAAAAATAATTCAAATTACCGAAAAATCCGGATTTAAAGCAGCTGTGTTTTCTATGGCCGCTATGACTATGCTAGGAAGTGTAGTCATTTCATCTGCTCTACCTGCTATCAACAGACATTTTGAAGAACTTTTAACCCAAAGTGGTGCTACTCTTGCTTCAAGTTTCACATTAGCTCATCTTGATATACTTGTTCGCTTAGTTTTAACCATTCCTGCTATTTTTGTTGTCATTTTATCTCCATTCGCTGGTATTTTAATGGATAAATTTGGCAAATTAAAATTCATTCTTCCAGCTATGGTGGTTTGGACTATTTCTGGAGTAAGTGGCTTTTTCTTAAATGATATTTATGCTATACTGACTTCAAGAGCTATTTTTGGTATGGCAACTGCTTTTATAATGACAGGCGCTTCGGCTTTACTTGGAGATTATTATAGTCGCGGTGGCTTTAATCGCAGAGAAAATGCTTTAAGTCTTCAAGGATTTTTTTGTGCGGTAGGGGGTGCTGTTTTTATTTCTATTGCGGGATTTGTTTCAAGTTATTCTTGGCGTTATCCTTTTTTGGTATATGGACTTGGAATTTTAATTACCTTAATGGCTATCATTTATCTTTTTGAACCTAGAAAATTTAAATTCTATAATCATACAAAAATAGAAGCAAAAACAAATTATTGGCAATTTTTTCCTATCTATTTTATAGGTTTTTTTATCATGGTAGTTTATTATATTTCGCCAACTCAACTTCCTTACTATATAGAAGAACATTTAGGATTGGATCCCAAATATATAGGTATTTCGATGTCTGTGTCTGCACTATGTTATGGTTTTTTCTCTCTAAGCTATAGATATATTATAAAATTCTTAAGTATTAAAACTATCTATGTTTTAACTCTTTTTATCGTATCTTGTTCTTTTTTGCTGCTTTTTTTAGTAGATAGCTTTTTCACAGTTTTAATCGCCTTAGCTTTGCTTGGAATGGGCGGAGGTATTATGCTTGTAAATAATACGGCTTATCTTTTTTCAATCTGTCCTGAAAATGCTCGCGCTAGGGCTTATGGAATTTTAGCAAGTTGTATATTTTTAGGACAATTTTTAAGTCCTATTATCTCTCAACCTATCGTTAGGCAAATGGGTCTTGTAGATGCTTTTTTAATATGGTCAATAGTAATTTTTATAGTGTGCATTGTGTTTTTATTTTTAAAGCAAAAACCTAGGATAAATTAGCAAGAAAAATCTTGCTAATTTTATTTATTACAAACCTACTGCACTTAAAGTTTGGTATTTACTCATATAAATTTGAGCTTCAATTTTTCTCATTGTATCAAGCGCTACTTGAACTACAATAAGTACAGAAGTACCGCCAAAATGAAAAGGCACACCCATAAATTTCACCAAAACCCAAGGCAAGGTTGCAACAAGCCCTAAATAAATAGAACCTGATAAAGTTAAACGAGAAGCCACTTCATTAAGATAATTTGAAGTTCCTTCACCTGGACGAATTCCAGGGATAAAACCGCCTTGCTTTTTCAAATTTTCTGCTATGTCTTTAGCGTTAAATACAATAGAAGCATAAAAATAAGCAAAGAAAATTACAAACAAGAAAGTTAAAACATGAAACAAATAACCATTTGGATTTAAAAAGTCATTAATGGCTTGTAGATAAGGATTTGTACTAGTTTGTAAAATCGTTGTTGGAAACATCAAAATCGCACTAGCAAAAATCGGTGGAATAACTCCACTAAGATTGAGTTTAATAGGAATATAATTCATAATGCGTTTGTTTTGATTTTGCATTACAACTTTACGAGAATAAGAAATAGGAATTCTTCTTTCTCCAAGTTCTACATAAATAATCACGCCTATAGTGATTAAAATCAAAGCAAAAATTGCAAAAGCGGTTAAGAAATTCATCTCACCTGAATTAATTTGTCCTACAGTTCCTGAAATCGCTCTTGGAATACCTGAAACAATACCTGCAAAAATGATTAAAGAAATACCATTTCCTATACCTCTTTGTGTAATTTGTTCGCCAAGCCACATTAAAAGCATAGTTCCTGCAAGCATAGAAATAGCACAAAGTGCGATAAACATATTTAAATCTTCCACCATTATAGCCCCTGCGCCACCACGACCATGTAAGCTTTGCAAACCTATAGCAACGCCTATACTTTGAACCAAAGTAATCACAATAGTCGCATAACGGATAATTTGCATATATTTTTGCATACTATCACGCTCTTTTTTCATCTTACCAATATTTGGAAAAGTTGCTGCAAGAAGCTCCATAATAATAGAAGCAGTAATATAAGGCATAATACCTAAAGAAATGATAGAAAAGCGTTCAGCCGCTCCACCACTAAAAACATTAAATAAACCCAAAGCATTGTTTTGATTGTTATTAAAAAATTCCGCAATCACATCAGCATTGACGCCAGGAACTGGCACATAAGCCAGAACCCTATAAGCAAACAAAAATGCTAAGGTGATTAAAATCTTATTCGTCAATGCTCTATTCATTATTTTGATCCGGTGACGCTAATATTCTCGTCTTTGATTTTTGATACTAAGTCTTTTGCACTTGCACCAATTAATTTGATTTTATTCACAGATTTTGAAATTTTGTGAACACTTTTAATGCTCTCAAATGTAATTTCATTAAGCTCTTTTACAGCTGTGATTTTTTCAACATTGATTACATAAGGTTTTTGAATTTTAGAAGTAAAACCTACTTTTGGTAGTCTTCTTTGAAGTGGTTGTTGACCCCCTTCAAAACCTCTTTTTTCATTATAGCCTTTTCTAGCAGTTTGACCTTTACCCCCTTTAGTAGCAGTCTTACCCATGCCAGAACCTTGACCACGACCAATTCTTTTAGTTTTATGCGTTGAACCCGCTGCTTTTGTTAAATTCATCTTCTTATCCTTTTAACATTGTTAAAGCTTTGATTGTAGCACGAACCACATTAGCTGAATTATTTGAACCCAAAGACTTGGTTAAGATGTCTTTAATACCTGCAAGTTCCACGATAGGGCGTGTAGAACCACCTGCGATAACTCCTGTACCTTCACTAGCTGGTTTAAGTAAAATTCTACTTGCATTATATTTTACCTCTACATCGTGAGCGATAGTTGAGCCTTTAGTTTTAACTTCAACGATATTTTTAAACGCATCGTCAACAGCTTTACGGATAGCATCTGGAACTTCCTTAGCCTTACCATAACCAACACCTACTAAACCTTTGCGGTTTCCAACGATAACTAAAGCAGTAAATCTAAATCTTCTACCACCTTTAACAACCTTAGTAACTCTGCCGATATCGACGATTACTTCTTCAAATTCTTCTCTATTATATTTTTCCATCGATTTACCCCTTATAGCCTAATGCCATTTTCTCTTAAAGATTCAGCCAAAACTGCAATAACACCATGATATACATAACCATTTCTATCAAAAACAGCTTGTTCTATCTTTTTAGCTTTTAAAGTTTTAGCAAATTCAGCAGCGATTTTTTTAGCGCCTTCTTTATTTGCTTTAACGCCAAGTTTGCGTCCATCAACTGCTGCTAAAGTTACAGCTTTTGCATCATCAATCGCTTGGATATATAGAGTTCTGTTCGATTTAAATACAGAAATTCTTGGAAAATTTTCACAACCTGAAATTTTCGCTCTAATTCTTTTTTTTCTTTTGATTCTTAAAGTTAGTTTTCTTTTTAATACATTTGCTCTCATATTCTACCCTTACTTCTTAGATGTCTTACCAGCTTTGCGGATAATGCGTTCATCAGAATACTTAACGCCTTTTCCTTTATATGGCTCTGGTGGTCTAAATTCACGAATTTGAGCAGCAACTTGACCTACAACTTGTTTATCACTTCCTTTAACTGCAATAGTATTTTTATCCACTACAATTTCAATTCCTTCTGGAATATCATAATTAATAGGATGAGAAAAACCAAGGCTTAGTTCTAAAACTTTACCTTTTAAAGCTGCTTTATAACCAACTCCATTGATTTCAAGAGTTTTTGAAAAACCTTGAGTTAAACCTACAACGATATTGTAAGCTAAAGCTCTGTAAGTTCCCCAATAAGCTCTACTTTGTCTATCTTCACCTTTTGGAGAAAAAAGAATATTATTATCTTTAATCTCAACATTTACATTTGCTTTAGTATCAAGTTCTTTTGCCAAATTTCCTTTTTTAAATTTAAGCAAATTTCCTTCTAATTTTACTTCTACTCCTGCTGGAATAGCAATCGGTTGTTTACCTATACGAGACATATTTTTCCTTTTTATTTGTCTAGGATATTTCTACTTTTTTAAAAGAATGGATACCCAATGCCATAAAAAGCAGATTTTTTACCAAATAGTACATAAAATTTCGCCGCCAACACCTGCTTTATAAGCTTCATCATTAGCCAAAACGCCACGACTTGTGCTAACTACAATAGTACCATAACCATTTTTAAAACGCTTGATTTCATCTTTACCTTTATAAACACGACGACCGGGCTTAGAAATTCTTTTAAGCTCATTGATAACACTCTTACCTTTTTCATCGTATTTTAAAACTACATTGATAAATTTCTTTTTATCTTCTTCAATAACGTTAAAACTCTCAATATAGCCCTTAGCTTGAAAAATTCCAACTAAAGCTTCTACAACTTTAGAATGTAAAAGCTTGGTTGTTTCAAGCTTTCTCATTCCTGCATTTCTGATACGAGTGAGTGAATCTGAAATAATATCATTTATCATATTTTATCCTTACCAACTTGCTTTCTTAAGACCTGGAATCAAACCTTCATTGCCCATTTTTCTTAAGCAAACTCTGCAAATTCCAAAATCTCTATAAACCGAATGCGGACGCCCACAAATTTGGCATCTCGTATAAGCTCTAACCTTAAATTTAGGCTTGCGTGCCGCTTTTGCAATCATTGATTTTTTAGCCATCTTACTTTCCTTTTGTAAATGGCACACCGATAAGTTCTAATAACTTTTGTGCCTGTTTGTCATTTTGTGCTGTTGTAACTATAGAAATATTCATACCATGAGTTCTTAAAATTTTATCATACTCCACTTCTGGGAACATCAACTGCTCATCAAGACCGAAGTTATAGTTTCCGCGTCCATCAAAACCATCTCTACTTAAACCTCTAAAGTCTTTCACTCTTGGCAAAGCAATAGAAATTAATTTATCAAGAAAAGCATACATATTTTCTTTTCTTAAAGTTACCATTACACCCACAGGAAAACCTTCGCGAACTTTAAATCCTGCAACTGATTTTTTAGCTTTAGTAATTACAGCCTTTTGTCCTGCAATTAAAGAAATAGTATCTGCAACATTTTGCAATATTTTTTGATCTTTAGCCAACTCACCAGCACCTACGCTGATAACTACTTTTTCGATCACAGGGATAAGCATAGGATTTTTAATATCAAATTCTTTAACCAATGCAGGTTTAATGCTTTGATTATATTTTTCTTTTAATCTCATCATCGCTTACTCCTGAACTTTTGCCACATTGGAAATATCCATTGGCATTTCTTTATTGATAAAACCACCATTTGGGTTTTTCTCACTCGGCTTAATAGCTTTTTTAGCGATTTTACATCCTTCAACTACCACTTTAAGTGTTTTTGGATATACCGCTAAAACTTTACCTGTTTTACCTTTATCATCGCCTGTGATAACCTTAACGCTATCACCTTTTTTGATTTTTAATTTAACCGCCATTATAATACCTCCGGTGCTAGTGAAACGATTTTCATAAAGCCACCATATCTAACTTCTCTGCCCACTGGCCCAAAGATACGAGTTCCGATAGGCTCTCTTTTGTTGTCAAGAATAACCGCAGCATTTTCATCAAAACGAATCAAAGAACCATTATCTCTATGAATTTCTTTTTTAGTTCTAACGATAACCGCTTTTACCACTTGACCTTTTTTAACTTTTCCATTTGGTAAAGCTTTTTTAACAGATGCAACGATTACATCACCTACGGTAGCGTATCTTCTTTTGCTACCCCCTAAAACCTTGATACACATTAATTCTTTTGCGCCGCTATTATCAGCAACTGCAAGTCTTGTAAAACTTTGAATCATTACTCAACTCCTGTAGCTAATACAGATTTTAAGCGAAACGATTTTCTTTTTGAAAGTGGTCTGCATTCTACTGCAACAACAGTATCACCCACTTTAACTTCATTTCTCTCATCATGAATTAGATATTTTTTAAAGCGTTTAACAATTTTTCTATATCTTGGATGAACCACTTTTCTTTCAACCAAAACACTTGCGGTTTTTTCACCAGCGATTTTAACAACAACGCCTTGAATTTCTCTTTTAAATGCCATTTTCTCTATCCTTATCTTAAAGCGTTAATTGCTGTATTTATTCTAGCAATGTCTTTTTTTACTTGGCTAATCTCTTTTGGATTAGTAAGTTGCATTGTTTTTAGCTTTTGTTTTAAAGTGAATAAAAGCACCTTTTTTTCTTTTAGCATTGTTGCAAGCTCAGCTGCTGTTTTATCTTTAATCTCAGTATATTTCATTTTGGCTCTCTCTTGTAACAAACTTAGTTTTAAATGGAAGTTTATGCATTGCTAAAGTCAATGCTTCTCTTGCCATTTCTTCGCTTACTCCTGCCATTTCATAAATGATACGGCCTGGCTTGATATTCATTACCCATTCCTCAACAGCACCTTTACCTTTACCCATACGAGTTTCTAAAGGTTTTTTTGTCAAAGGCTTATCTGGGAAAACTCTAATCCAAGTTTTTCCTTGTCTTTTAACGAAACGAGTTAAAGCAATACGCGCTGCTTCGATTTGGCGTGAGTTAATGCGTCCTGCTTCAGTTGCTTTTAATGCAAATTCACCAAAAGTAAATTCTGTTCCACGATTAGCATAACCTCTGTTACGCCCTTTCATCATTTTGCGATATTTAGTTCTTTTTGGCATTAACATGATTATTTACCCCTTCTTGTGCGTCTTGGCTTTTTAGCTGGAGCACTTTCTTCAGTTTTTTCAGGTTGCATACCTTTGTGTAATACCTCACCTTTAAAGATCCATACTTTAACCCCTATGTTTCCATAAGTAGTTCTAGCTTCTGCAAAACCATAATCGATTTTTGCTCTTAAAGTATGAAGTGGAACGCGTCCTTCAAGATACCATTCTGTTCTTGCCATTTCAGCACCGCCTAAACGACCAGAAACTGAAACTTTAATCCCTTTAGCACCTGCTTTTTGCGCGCCTTGAATTACTTTTTTCATTGCTCTTCTAAAAGCAATTCTTTTTTCAAGTTGAGTTGCAACACTTTCAGCAGCAAGTTGAGCTGAAGCTCCTGCTTTTCTTTCTTCTTTGATATTGATATTTACATCTTTACCGATTAAATCTTGCAATTCTTTTCTTAAATTATCAACATCACTACCTTTTTTACCGATGATGATACCTGGTCTTGCGGCAACTACAGTAACGCGAAGTTTTTTAGCAGTTCTTTCTACTAAAATTTGACTAATTCCTGCGTAATAAAGTTTTCTTTTTAAGAAAGCTCTGATTTTGTAATCTTCACCGATATTTTCTACTAAATTTGCTTTAGTTGGAAACCATCTTGATTCCCAGTTTCTATTGATTCCTAGTCTTAGACCAATTGGATTAACTTTTTGTCCCATTAGCTTTCCTTTTTCGCTGTTGCTTTTTTAGTGCTTGTTGTTTTTTTAGCTGGAGCTTTTGTTGTAGTAGTTTTTTTAGCTACTGTTTTTTTCTCTTCAGCTTTCACTTCTGCTTTTGCCACTTCTACTAAAATATGTGAAGTTGGTTTTCTAATACGACTTGCACTTCCTCTAGCTCTTGGTCTAAATCTTTTTAACACCGCAGCTGCATCCACGCGACAACTTTTTACAATCACTTCGTTTGCTTCAAAGCCACCATTTGCTACTGCACTTGAAATTGCGTTTGCGATATATTTTGCACCTTTATTTGGCATAAATTTTAAACTAGCCATAGCTAATTCTGCATTCATCCCCTGAACTTCCCTAGCAATCAATCTTGCTTTAGTTGGAGATAATCTTATGAATTTAATTAATGCTTTACTCATATCTTATCCCTTACTTACCAATTTTCTTTTGCACAGAGCCTTTATGCCCTTTAAATGTGCGTGTTGGAGCAAATTCACCAAGCTTATAACCGATATGATTTTCAGTAATATAAACTGGAATAAAGCTTTTACCATTATGAACATTAAATGTAAGTCCTATCATATCAGGAGTAATTGTGCTTCTTCTTGACCAAGTTTTAATTGGTTTATTATCATTAGCCTTTTTAGCAGCGATGACTTTTTTCATTACATGATCATCAACAAAAGGACCTTTTTTTAGTGATCTAGCCATCTTACTTTCCTTTTCTTCTTGAAATTATTAGCTTATCGCTAGCTTTTTTACGACGAGTTTTCGCACCTTTGGTTGGTTTACCCCATGGAGTTACTGGATGACGGCCTGAATTTTTCTTACCTTCACCCCCACCGTGCGGGTGATCTACTGGGTTCATAGCAGAACCACGAGTTTGTGGACGGATACCTCTATGGCGATTTCTACCTGCTTTACCGATAGTTACATTAGCCCATTCTTCATTTCCAACTTCGCCGATACTTGCCATACATTCAGCTAAAACTTGTCTCATTTCGCCACTTGCAAGTCTTAAGATAACATATTTTTCTTCTTTACCCATAAGTTGTGCATAAGCACCTGCAGAACGGATCATTTGACCGCCTTTGCCTGGCTTTAACTCAACATTATGAACAATAGTACCCACAGGAATGTTTTTAAGTTTCATTGCATTACCTGGTTTAATATCAAGTCCGCTTTCAGCAGCTGCAACAATATCGCCAACGCTTAATCCACGTGGTTGAAGAATATATCTTTTTTCCCCATCTTTATAAGCAATCAAAGCAATTCTACAATTTCTATATGGATCATACTCGATTGCTTCTACTTTACCTTCTATACCGAATTTACGACGTTTAAAATCAATAATTCTGTAAAGTTTTTTAGCACCCGCTTCTTTATGACGACTTGTAATTCTTCCATAGCTGTTACGACCCGCGTGTGCTGGAAGTTTAACAAGTAGTGAGCGTACACTTGGTTTAGCTGTAATATCTTCAGAACTTAAACCTGTGATATATCTTCTACTTGGAGTATATGGTTTATAAGTTTTAATTGCCATCTTAAGCCTCCGTATTTTCTAAGCTAACACCTTCAGGTAGCTTAACATAGAATTTTTTATAATCGTTTCTTTGACCTAAACGACCTCTAAAACGCTTAACTTTTCCATCCATTCTTAAAGAATTGATACTTTTTGGAGTTACACCAAAATACTCTTTTAAAACCGCTTTTAAACCTGTTTTAGTCATTTTTGGTGAAGTTTGAATAACTACGACACCTTGCTCTTGCAAATTCAAACTTTTTTCTGTGTAAAGTATAGTCTTTATATCAGTAATATCTGCCATAATTATCCCTCTTTTGTAATAGATTCTAATGCTGATTTTTCTATGATAACAGCATTAAATACAGATACTAAATAAGCATTTACTTCAGTTACATCAACTACATAGCAATTTGCTAAATTTCTGTAAGCTAAAAGTGTTTTTTCATCTAGTAAATCTTTAACGATTAAAGCATCTTTGACGCCAAGTTTTTTAATCACAGCGTTTGCATCTTTTGTTTTACCACTTTCAATAGCCAAAGAATCAGCAGTAAATAACGCACCTTTAGCTGCTTTATCTGCTAAAGCTCTTTCAAGCGCCAATCTTTTTTGTTTTTTATTTACTTTTTGAAAGTAGTTTCTTTCATTTGTTGGACCAAAAGCAACCGCACCGCCTACCCAAACGTTAGTTCTTGTTGAACCCGCTCTAGCACCGCCACGACCTTTTTGTCTCCAAGGTTTTTTACCACCACCACTTACATCACTTCTACCTTTAGTATGAGCTGTATTTGCTCTTAAACTTGCAAGGTAAGATTTTACATATAAGTAAAGATTGTGTGGATTTACTTCCGCATATTTTGAAGGTAAATCAAGTTCACCTGCTTTTTCTAATTTATCATTTAAAACAACTACTTTACTCATTTTGCAATCCTTATTTTACCCATAGCACCATTATAACCTGGTACTGCACCTTTAACTACTAAAATTTTGTTTTCAGCATCATAAGATACAACTTCGTTTTTAACGGTCACTTTAGTATTTCCATAGTGTCCTGCCATTTTCATACCTGGTTGAACACGACCTGGCCATTCTCTATTACCAATAGATCCGTGGCGTCTGTGAAATCTAGAACCGTGACTTGCTGGACCCCCTGCGAAGTTATGTCTTTTCATAACACCGCTATAACCTCTACCTTTAGTGTTAAAGCTTACTTTTAAAATTTTTGCTTCATTTAATGGAGTTTCATCTAAATCTCCTGCTTCAGTATTTGCTACTTCTAAAGTCGCAAATCTATTGT
This sequence comes from Campylobacter sp. BCW_4341, assembly GCF_001764255.1. Classification (NCBI taxonomy): domain Bacteria; kingdom Pseudomonadati; phylum Campylobacterota; class Epsilonproteobacteria; order Campylobacterales; family Campylobacteraceae; genus Campylobacter; species Campylobacter sp. BCW_4341. Next base: position 19,770 of record NZ_MKAH01000030.1, read on the forward strand.
ATTCTGCAGAAAGATTATACTTTTTTTGTTGTCCTGCGACACATTTATTACTTGCTTTACCTTTTGGATATGCTACTAAAGCCTTTCCGCCTTCAACTTCACATACTTTTGCATTTACAACTCTTAGTAAAGTTACAGCGATACTTGGATTAGTAATTGTTCTACTCATTCCGATTTTTTCTACAATATATTCCATATCTTATCCTTACTTACCCATAGCTCTTACTTCAACGCTTACTTCTGGCGCTAAATCAAGCTTAGTTAAAGAATCAACTGTATCTGGAGTCGCTGCTACTATATCTAGCATACGCGCGTGAATTCTTATTTCAAACTGCTCACGAGAATCTTTGTTAATGTGTGGAGATTTTAAAACTGTATAGCGTTTGATTTTAGTAGGCATTGGTATCGGACCTCTGATATCCGCACCTGTTCTTTTAACAGCTTCTACGATTGCTGCAACTGTTCTGTCTAGTACTCGATGGTCATAAGCTTTTAGCTTAAGCCTAATTCTTTCCATAATATTTCCTTTAAAAAGAACTCGTTAGTTAAAAACTAACCAATTTATAAAAATTGAAATGAGAGTATATAAAATCTTGTTTTCAAAGTCAAGGAATTTGATGAAATTTTTCTATTATTTTCCTTTTAAAAAGGATAATAATAGAATTTTTAGAATTTAAAAATTATCATTATTTTTTAAATTTTTGTATATAATGATCAATATCTTATTTCATTAAATTTCAAAAAATCTCTTAATTTTTCATATTCGCCATTTTCTAAATAACGGTGTTTTCTCGCCTTTAACATACCAAGATCTAAAGCCCCAAAAGCAACACGCTTAAGATCCATAACCTCAAGATCAAAATGTCCAAAAAAGCGTCTAAGCTCTCTATTTTTACCTTCATTTATAACCACTCTAAGCTTAGTATAGCCTCCACTTGATCCAAAAATTTCAAAGTCTATAAAAGGAGCAAAACTCATAGAGGTAATTTTAGTTTTTGCATGTGCGCCTTTTTTTTCGTTTTTAATCTCAAGTCCATTTTGCATCGCTTCGATGACTTGTTTGCTCACCGTACCTTTAACTTTAAGGTAGTATTCTCTTTCTAAATCGCTATGCATTAAAGCATCGGCAATCACAGGAGAATCTGTAAGCAAAAGCAAGCCTTCACTTGCATAATCCAGTCTGCCTACACTAAGCCAAGTACTAAATTGTCTTGGCAAGGTATCGTATATAGTTTTTCTTCCACGATCGTCTTTTTTACTGACAATTTCACCTTTTTGTTTATGGTAGATTATCACGCTAAATTGCGTTCTTTTTTGCACTCTTTTACCCTTAACAAAGACTTTATCATCAAATTTAACCTCATAGCTTAAAAGGGCAATTTTGTTGTTTATTTTTACTAAGCCTTGTTTGATAAGTTCATCAGCTTCACGGCGTGAATAACAAGTGTTATGGGATATAAATTTATTAATTCTCATTTGATCTTCCTTAAAAAGGGCATTTTTGCCCTTTTTACATTACAAAAATAGTTGGAACTATGGTTGGGTATTTTTTAATCTTTCTAAAGATATGCTTTCTTAAAACTTGGCGGATTTGATTTTCTAAAAATCTTGGATCATTGAGTACTTCATCTTTAACATTAATGAAAAACTGTCCTAAAACTTCAGCCATATCTTTGCTAAAAGCATGATCGTGTTTGTCAGCTACTAGCCCATAGCTAAATACTCTTGGTTTGTTGATCAGTGTTTTTGTAGTTTTGTCAATTTGTGCGATAATAACCACTATACCACTATCTGCAAGTTTTTGACGATCTATAACCACATCATCGGCGATTTGTTTGTTGATTTGATTATCCACAAAAACTTTACCTGTTTTTACGGTTTTTATGCGTTTAACATATTTTTGGCAAAGTTCTACTTGATCACCATCACTCATAAGATAGATATTTCTTTCAGGAATACCGCATTTCATCGCTGTTTCTTTGTGTTTGGTGATGTGATTGTATTCTCCATGAACTGGTAGGAAAAATTTAGGCTTAGTAAGGGTTAGCATAAGCTTTTGTTCTTCTATACTAGCGTGTCCGCTTACATGAATTTCACTAAATTCTTGATACGCTACTTTAGCTCCTGCTTTTAAAAGATAATCAAGCACCGCAGAAACACTTGCTTCATTTCCTGGTATGGCTTTAGCTGAAATGATCACTTGATCTGTAGGTTTGATTTTTATAAATTTATGCTCATCTGTTGCCATTCTATAAAGCGCACTCATGGTTTCGCCTTGACTTCCTGTAGTTACGATAAGCACTTCATTGTCTTTATATTTGCTTACTTCATCAGCATCGATGAAAATTTTTCTATCAAGTTTGATGTAGCCTAATTCCATAGTGGTATAAAGATTTCTTTCCATAGAACGACCGATCACACAAACTTTTCTACCGTATTTTAAACCATAAGTGATAGCTTGATAAACGCGGTGGATATTAGAACTAAAGGTGCTCATGATCACCCTGCCTTTGGTGCGTGCAAAAATTTGATCAAAAGTTGGTCCTACGGAGCTTTCACTTTTTGTATAGCCTTCTTTATAGGAATTTGTACTATCGCTTAAAAGACATAAAACCCCTTCTTCTCCATAATGCGCCAAACGCCCTAAGTCTGTTGGATAGCCATCGATTGGAGTTTGATCGATTTTAAAATCACCTGTGTGGATAATCGTTCCTGCTTTTGTCTTGATCGCAAGTGCTGAAGCATCAATGATAGAATGCGTGATGTGAATCCACTCTATATCAAATTCACCTATCTCATAAACTTTGCGTTTTTCTACAGGACGAAACCATTTACGTTCTGCTTTTAAGCCATGTTCTTCAAATTTGTTTGAAATCATTCCTAAAGCCAAAGGTGTAGCGTAGATAGGAAATTGAAATTCTTTAAAGAAATAAGGCACCGCACCGATATGATCTTCGTGTGCATGGGTAATCACTATACCACGAATTTTATCTTTAATTTTTCTTACATAATCAAAATCAGGAATGATAATATCTACCCCATGCATAGTTCCATCAGGAAAACTCATACCTATATCTATTATGATTGCATCTTTATTGGTTTCAAAAACGCTAATATTTCCACCGATTTCTCCTAAGCCTCCTAAAGGAGTAATGCGGATTTTATGTTCGCTAGAATTATTATATTTTAAAGGGTGTAAGCGGCTTTCATGTGAAACACGGTTAGCTTCTATACATTCTGCAAGAGCGATTTGCCAATCTTCATTGCCTGTGAGTTTTGAAGGAAGATTGCGATTTTTTTTCTTTTTTTTCTCAGTTTTATTCTCTGAGTTTTCAGAAATTTCCTTGTTAGAATTTTGATCAATTTTTGGAGTATCATTTTCATTTTGCAAAGAATCGGCTAATTTTTTTCTGCGATTTTTATATTTATAGCGTTTATTGTTTTTTGAATTTGAGTTCGGATTTTGTTCGTTTTTATTTATCTCTTTGTTTTCGTCCATATTCATCCTTTAATTTGTCATAAATTTTAAGGTATGAATCAACGCAAATTTCATGTGGTCTGATGTTTTCTTTTAAGCCAAGGGTGCTTAAAACTTCTAAAACTTTTGCTTTATATGTTTTTAAATTTCCTAAGAGTTGTTTTCTAGGAGCTTTAAAACAGTCTTTTAGAAAATTTTTGAAATTTTCTATTTCGCAAAGTTCATCAAAATCCTTAGTTTTAATCAAACTCATCACCGCTGACATAACTTTTGGTGGAGGATTAAAACATTGTGGATCAACATCAAAAAGTATTTTTCTTTCGCAAATCATTGCACTTAAAACACCTAAGGAAGAAAACTCACTATTTCCTTCTTTAGCGCAGAATTTTTCAGCCATTTCTTTTTGCACCATTACAATAAGCCCTAGACAATTTTTATCTTCTAAAGCTTTTAATATAATGTGACTTGCAACATAATAAGGCAAATTTGCAACCAAAAAATATGGTTTTTCATCAAGACTAGGATTAAAAGCTTCGCTTGCGTCTTGATGGATCAAGTTAAATTTTCCACATTCAAGTTCTTTTTGAAATTTCTTTTTTAAAATAGGTATGAGATCATTATCGATTTCATAAGCTTTTACTTGAGAAATTTTTAAAAGTTCTTGCGTTAAATCACCTAAGCCAGGCCCAATCTCAATGATATTGTTCATCTCTTTGGGTATGGCTTGGATGATTTTTGCTAATACGCTTTTATCGATTAAAAAATTTTGTCCGTATTGTTTTTTTGCTTTAACCATAAGAAATAATTTTATCTAAAAATTCTTAATTAAGTCTTTTTAGGTAGAATTATTTTTGTAAAATTTCATAAGGATCAAAATGATTGTTTGTGCGGGTGGAAATGAAAATTTTTCTTTTGCAAAAGCTATAGGTATAGGTTTGGTTGAATCAGCTTTTCATTTGGGTCAACTTTGCTTAAAAGAAAAACCATCAAAACTCATATTTATAGGAACTTGTGGGCTTTATGATAAGGGGGAAATTTTAGAAATTTATAGAAGTTCATGTGCTTTTAATGTAGAATTTTCTAAAATTTCACATGCTTTTTATACTCCTGCAAAATATGAAATTTGCTTAGAAAAAGAAAATGTTTCTCGTGAAACAATCAAAATCAATTCTTCAAATTATATTTGTCAAAATTCAAAAGCAGCAAAAGAATTTTCGAAATTAGGTTTTTTTGCAGAAAATATGGAAGCCTTTTCTGTTTTAAGTGTAGCTAAAAATTTAAATATTGATGCAGAGTGTATTTTGTGTGCAACAAATTTTTGTAATGAAAACGCTCACGAAGATTTTATAAAAAATCATCAAAAGGCAAAAGAAAAATTAGAAGAATACTTAAAAAAATATCATTATATTTAAAAATTCAAAAAGGAAAATAATTTTGAAAGAGCTTGTTAATATTTTAGATTTTTTACCTGAAGAATTAGGAGAAAAAATCAAACCGATGTTTCGCGTGAAACAAATTTATCAATGGATTTATCAAAAATACGCCAATAATTTTTCCGATATGTCAAGTTTACCAAAAGATCTACGTTTAGAACTTGCGCAAAATTTTCATTTCTCTCCTATAAAATGTGTTAAAAATGAGCAAAGTAAAGATGGAAGTATAAAATATCTTTTTGAACTTATCGATGGTTTAAGGGTAGAAAGTGTGCTTTTGCCTATGAAAGAAGAAAAAATAGACACAGAAGGCAAAAGAATTTCTCATGCGAGATATACTATCTGTGTTTCTTCTCAAGTAGGTTGTAAAAGCGGATGTAGTTTTTGTCTTACTGCCAAGGGTGGTTTGAAAAGAAATTTAAGCGCAGGGGAGATAGTCGGACAAATTTTATGGATCAAAAAACAAAATAATATCCCTTATGAACGCCGTGTAAATATAGTATATATGGGTATGGGCGAGCCTTTGGATAATCTTAAAAATGTTTCTAAAGCGGTAAAAATTTTAGCACAAAATGAGGGGCTTGCCATAAGTCCCCGCCGTCAAACCATCAGCACTAGTGGTTTAGCAAAACAAATCAAAGAATTAGGTCAAATGAACTTAGGTGTTTTACTTGCTATATCATTGCACGCGGTTAATGATGAGCTTCGAACCGAACTTATGCCTATCAATAAAGCTTATAATATCGCTGCGATTATGGATGCGGTGCGTGAATTTCCTATAGATCAAAGAAAAAGGGTGATGTTTGAATATCTTTTAATTGATGGTATCAATGATAAGCTTGAACACGCTAAAGAATTAGTCAAGCTTTTGAATGGTATTAAAGCCAAAGTGAATTTAATACTCTTTAATCCACATGAAGGAAGTTTATATAAACGCCCTAGTTTAGAAAATGTGATTAAATTTCAAGATTTACTCAGCAATAAAGGTGTAACTTGCACTATAAGAGAAAGTAAAGGGCTTGATATCTCAGCTGCTTGTGGACAGCTTAAAGAAAGGGCAAAAGAACAATGACAATGCTAGATATTTTTGAAATCGTTTTTATAACAGCTGTTGTGATTATAGGTTTTGGTGGAATTGTTTTTGTAGTAACAAAAGAAAAAAAATAATTATTACATTTAATGGTGTCAAGGGGGAGACTTGAACTCCCGACCTCCGGCTTATGAGACCAGCGCTCTAACCAGCTGAGCTACCCTGACTAAAAATAAAAATATAATTATACTACTTTTTACTAAAAATTTTCTGATTTTTTTAAAAAATAATTTTATTTTCAATATTTAAAAAATTTCTTTATTTTTAAAGCTTTTATAGATATAATGAACGCTTTATTTCATAGACAGGTGTCCGAGCGGTTGAAGGAGCACGCCTGGAACGCGTGTAAAGTGCAAGCTTTCGAGGGTTCGAATCCCTTCCTGTCTGCCATTCTTATTTTTAATATTTAAAAATTATTGTTTTGTCAAAAGTTATTTTATTGTTTACAAATTCTTAAATTTTTGATAAGATATTAAAAATTTTATTTATTAGGTTTTTTATAATGCTACAATCAAGACTTTTGATGAATTTAAAAGGAATAGGAATATCTTTTATACCAAGATATTTTTTTTCAAATAAATTTAGATAAAATTTTTAATGATATTTTAAAATACAATATTAAAGACCTAGAAGAAATACAAACTCGAGTTAAATATTATAATCAAATAAATGAATTTTTTACACCTACAGCAAAGGAAAAAATAGGAAAATTTCCTTTTAAAGACACCTCTTATGCTTTTGATGCTTATGAAATCAGTAAATACTTTAAAGATGAATTTTTATGGAATAAAGAATTTGGCGATGTAAGACATACTTTTAAAGAAGCAACTATTTGCAAATCGAGATCTTTGGAAAATAATATAAATAATATTTTATTAAAACTTGATAAAAATAGGCACTTTTGCTTTTTAAAAGATAACATAAACTATGAAAATAAAAAGGATATAGCAATATTTAGAGGAGCAGTATATCAAAAACATAGAAAAGAATTTTTTGATTCTTATTTTGGTAGAACTTTTTGCGATATAGGAGATACTTCAAAACAACCTAGCCAATGGAAAAAAAACTTTTTAAACAAAAAAGAACAAATGAAATATAAATTTATAATTTCTTTAGAGGGTAACGATGCAGCAAGCAACTTAAAATGGGCTATGAATTCTAATTCTTTAGTTTTAGCTCCAAAAATAACTTGCGAAACTTGGTTTACGGAAGGAACTTTAAAACCAAATTATCACTTTGCTTTGATTGATAATGAGAATTTGTCAGCAGTAATTGAATATTTTAAAGTCGCCCAAAAGATGCATTGGAAATTATTAATAATGTTCATCAATATATTAAGAAATTTTTAGATAAGAAAAAAGAATTCCATATAGGAATTTTGGTTTTGACCAAATATTTTTATTATTCTAGACAACTTGAACTTAACAAAAAAAGAGATATTTTAGAATTAATCAAATAATTTTTCATAAAAAATAAATCTTTTTATACATTTATCACAGCTTATCATTTTTGGCAAAAATATATGGGTATTGTTAAATTTGGGAAAAATGGTTTTGTGCTTACATCGAATATAGATGAAGATGCGGAACAAGGTGGAGAAATAACTTATTATGAAAAATATTATTATAATTTTGAAATCGTAGGCAATATCTACGAAAACAAGGAGTTATTTAGAAGTTAAGGAGTGAAAATTTTATAATATAATACTATATAATATAATATTGATTATCTTTGGAATAAAAGGAGAAAAAAATGAATAACAAAAGAAAAGTTAGGGAATTTCTGTCTTATATGGAGAAATATCTGTTTTTTGTATTGGGATGGTTAAATTAATAGAAAAATTGATAAAATAAAAAAATATTCTATCATTATAAAAAATAGGAAAAGAAAATGAATTTAAAAGATGTTCTAAAGGAAATTGATATTCTAAAAGATTTTTTGAAAGAACACAAACTAGCTTTTGAAACTAAAAAATCACTAGAAGAAGATTTTAAATTAAGATATACAAATGATTCTAATGCAATCGAAGGAAATACACTTACCTTATTTGAAACAAAAGCAGTGCTTGAAGGTATGACTATTGCAGGAAAAAGTGTAAAAGAACACTTAGAAACCATAAACCATTCACATGCTATTGATTTTATGTTAGAACTTGCAAATGCTAATACAATTTTAAATGAATTTGATATTAAATCTTTACATCAAATTATTTTACAAACAATTGATATAAAGAATGCTGGAGTATATAGAAAGGCTAATGTAGTGATTAGCGGTGCAAAACATATTCCACCTGATTATTTGAGTATTGATTTTGAAATGAAAAACTTTTTAAATTGGTATGAGAATGAAGCACAAAATTTACACCCTATTATTAGAGCTTCAAGAATACATATTGACTTTGTTAGAATACACCCATTTATTGATGGTAATGGAAGAATGTCAAGGCTTTTAATGAATTATGAGCTTGTTAAAAATAATTATCCACCTATCAATATTAAGTATTCTTCAAAAGAAGAATACTTTCAAGCTTTGGAAGAAGCTTGTTATTATAAAAACTTTGAAAAATTTGACACAATAGTAATAAAAGAAGTTAAAAATGAACTAGAAAAAAGAAAACATTTCGCTCTAAAAAATGAAAAAAATGAATATCAAGAAAATTTAAAAGATAAAATAAGAAGGAACTAAAATGAAAAAAGAAAAAAGTTTGCATTTAATTATTTTTGGATTATCTTTAATTTTTATAGGTTGTGGAGAACCTAAACTTAAAGAATATACTTATAATTCAGAGCAAGGAAGTAAAGAAGGATATGAATTTGCACTTAAAAAAATTGATGAAGAGTATAAAACAAGTGGAAAGTATTCTTTAATTGATTTAAGCGAAATAAAAAATATTAAAACACTTAAAGAAAGAGATTATAATTTTCTTTTAAATTCACAAAAAGAATCTAAAAAAGAAATTGAAAATGGAAGATATGAATATGCTGATATAATGATTATAAATTATAATGATCATTATAGTATACTTAGCGTTGAGTGTAATTTGCGAAGGAAATTTTGTGATATTTCTGATAATTAAAATGTTTTTATGGGTTGAGTTGCGTTAATGCCTAACTCTTCAGCTTTTTTATCTAGTGTTTCTTTGAGTTTAGCATTTTTCGAAAAAACTTTTAATCACTTTTGATTAAAAGTTTCCATATCTTTCATAATAAGATGGTAAATATATGTATTTAAAGGAAAACCTAAGCTGTCAGCTCTCTCTTGAAGGTATTCTTTCGTCTTATCGCTAATTCTTAATTGTATAGGATTGCTCCCCTTACTTTCTTTCTCTTCTACCATTTTCTTTTTATCCTTTTCTATATCTTTTTTTGTTGCGTTTGGATTTGTAATTTTAACATAGTTACTCTTTCCATATTTTTTTGTAAGTTCTAATTCTTTTAATTTTTTCTCAAATTTTATGTTTTCCATAAAAAATCAACTTTCTCATATTCTTTAAAATTTTCTTCAAAATATTTTTCTCCTTGTTCTTTTGTTTCAAGGCTATATCCTGAAAAATCTATTTTTCTATCTTTGTCTTTTTCAAAGCTGATTATTGTGTAACATTGCTTGTTTTTTGTTACAAAGAGAAAATTATTATGAAGCACAAAAAAATCATATTTTCTTTTATTAAGATTGTATTTTTCTACCATTTCTTTTAAAAAATTTAAAAATACTTCTTCTGTAAGCTCCTTTTGTTCTTCTTTGTATTTTTTCATTAAGCAATCTGCTTCATCTAAAAAATTATAATAATCTATTTTTGTCATTTTCTTCTCCTTTGAAATTTATATTCTTTATTGGAATTTTCTTCTTTTATATTATTTTTGTTAAAATCAATAATGTGATTTACTACTTTTTCAATATCTTTTAAGCATAAATCTTCATCTAACTGAGTATTTATCCTACTTTTATTCCAAGAATGATTTTGATCAAAAAATATGATTTTAGTAACATTCTCGTCTTTTTCAAATAAATCAGTGTCAAATTTTTCTAAATAAATAGGGGCTATACAAACTTCATTTTCCAACTTATTAAAATCTAATTCTTGTTCGTGTTTTAAGCCAATATAGCCACAAAGCCATTGTCCTTTGTCATTTTGCATTAATAAATCCTTATCTTTTAATTCTTTTAGATTAGGATATTCAACTTTCAAAATAACATATGGAATGTCATTGATTTGTCCTTCTTTTCTTTCAAGTTCTATATATTTTTTTTCATTTTATTTTCCATTTTATTCCTTTGTATATATTTGGTTTAGTTGAGATTTCTTTAAACAATATTTGCTCTCTTGTTTAAAGTGTTTTCCATACCTTGAAAAATCATTTCACTTTGTTTTCCATCAATACCTACCAATGATAAAGCCCATGAAGACCCTTTAATAATTAAATTCCACATAATTACCGCTGAAGCAATTTTTGCAAATATAGTTAATAAGCCTGTGATTGCACCTATAATAAAGTTAGTGTGAAAATTATATACGCTAGTTTTAATTCCTGTAAATTGTTCTACAGAAACAAATAAGAAAAATTCGTCTACTAAAACATTTATAAATAATGATAAATATATAAAGAGAATAATTAATACGGGTTTTAAAAATATAGCCATGCCATTAATTAAGAATTCAATAATTTTATCCATTCTTTTAGTTGCTAAGGAGAAAGCTACAACGAATGGTGAAATATAAAAATATTTTATCAAAGAAACTAAATAAGATACAAATATTATAATAGAAGCTGTAGTGCAAACAAATAATGGTATTTTTTGAAAAGTCCATTCTATTAACATTATAGCTATAGCATATCCTGTAATTGTTGAGGCAACTGTTCCTGTTATGTATCCAACGATAGCTCCACCTACTGTTCCTATGATTGGCACAGTAGAAGCTGCTGCTGCTTGAATTACAGCCATGAATTTTCCAGTATTTTCCATTACAAAATCTTTTATAGTTGAAGCTCCTGGTAACATCATCCATACTAATTTACCTGCTATCCATCCTAAAGAGCTATCTGTAATATCATCTTTACTAATTTCAATATCTCCTTTATTTATATTTTCTTTAGTGTTTTGAATATTTTTTTTAGTTGCTTTAATCATCCTTTCTTTTTGTTCATCTTCATCACCTTGCTCTTCTTTAAACATAGTTACTTCTGCTAAAATTGCACTACTTGGCGTAAATAAAGAATTTATCCATCCAAGTTGCATTTCTCTTACTGCAAAATAAGCATCAAGATTTTTCATTTCATTGATTTTTTGAGTGTTATCTCTTAATTTATCAATTTTTTCCATTTGAGAATTTATTTTAGTTATTTCATTTCTTGCTTTTAAAATATCAGCTTCTAAAGCTATACAAGCTTCCAAGGAAATATCGCCATTTTTTCCTGCCATATCATTACTATCTTCAGCTAAAAATCGTTTTATTTTTTCTTTATCTTCATCTGTTAAAGAAGTGATATAGCTTTCTCTAATGGCAGATAGTTGGTTTTTATATCTTAAAGAACAAGTTTTTTTATAAATTTCATCTCCTTGACTTATAAGAAACTCATTTTCTTTCTTTTTTTCTAATAAGGCTTTAATACCTTGAATATTTACTCCACCTATACTTTTATAAATTTTATCCATATAGGTTTTTCCACCAATTGCACTAGCCATATCTGCAATATCTGTTGATTTTAATGCAAAATATCTAATGACGTTTTGCATAATTGTTGAGTGAGCTAAACCATTTCCTTCAGGTATAGGCATAAAAAATATTCCCATCATAATCATTGGAATATAAAATTTATGTAAAAATTTTTGTTTTCCTTCGCTTTCACCCTTATTTTCTAAGTAAGCTTGAATTTTTTCTGCACTAATTGAAGTAAGAAAAAATCCGCCAACTAAAACAAGAATTAGAATTTGTAAATGTTGATAAATTTTTTCATTGGTTAAAAATAGATTTGAAAAATACGCCATATTGTTTTTATTAAAACCATCTACAGCTGAAGCTTCTTGCAAACTTATACTTGAAGTAGAAAATCCTTTATTTTGATTTAAAACAGAATTTGGAGCTATCAAAAAATCCATAAAACTTTGATTTTTTTGTATAGTTTTAATGCTAAAATTATCTATACCATCTTTTAAGGTTAATTCTCCTAAATTATAAGTTTTTTCTCTATCAATAATATTTGGATTTAAAGTTGCTAAAGCAACTAAATATTTTGCAAAATTAATTTTAGTATCGCTTGGCGTCCATTTAATTATACTTTCTAAATTAATTTTTCTATCTATATTTTCATAATTTTTTAATTCAGTATCAAGTCCTGTATACACTTGTTTAGCACAAGATAAATTAGTTTTTGAAGCATTAAATTTTAAATCTAAATCAAAATTTTCATTTTTATAAACTCTACAAAAAGTTGTCCCATTTTTAAAATCAAATCCTATGATTTGAGTTCCATATCCGCTATTAACCTTTCTACACTCCCAACTACATCCATCATTAGTTTCTATGTCATCATTTCTATTAGAAAATATTTTTTGCATTTCTTCTTTAGTAGTTTCAGAAACAACTCCTTGCCCATTATTTGTTCCTTCTGCAAATAAGAAATTAAACAGCAATAAAAATAAAATTATTTTTTTCATTTGTATTTAACCTTTTGCTTATAATTGTTTTGAAAATTATTTTTAGCATTTAAATTAGGTTCGCCATTTAATTCAGGACACATAAATTTACAACCATTTTTCCATTCAGAACAACCATACCAAAATTTGTTTTTTTCATTTTTACTTTCTCTTTTTATTAAGTTTCCTTGATTGCATTGAGGACATTTAAAAGATGTATTTAAATTAGTGCTTTTATTTTCTAATTCAGGTTTTCCATTAACAGATTTTGCCTTAAAATCACAACCATTAGAATATTCAGAACAAGAAAAGAATTTTCCAAATTTTCCATTTATTTCTCTTAAAAAACCTTTTTGACATTTAGGACAAGTTATTTTTTCTTTTTCTTCATTAGAAACAATTTTTTTGTTTAAACTCTTTTCATTATCAATTATTTTTAAAATAAAATCATTAATTGAATTTAAAAAATCGCTTCTTTTTAGTTTTCCTTCTTGTATCTCTTTTTGAGATTCAAACCATAAAGCTGTCATGTCTGGATTTGTCAATATAGGATCTAAATTTTGGATTAAATTAATTCCAAGTTCTGTAGCATTAACAACTTGCTTTTTATCCTTTGAAACTACAATATAGCCTCTGTTTATTAAAGTTTCTATGTGATTACTTCTTGTTGCTGGAATTCCTATTCCGCCATTTTCGCCTTTTTTATCTTTATCTTTTTCTATTAAAAGTTTTTTAATTTTTTCATCTTTAACATATTTAGAAACTTGATTTAAATCTTTTAATAAAGTAGTATATTACATCATAAATTAAAAATTTGATTTTAGTTTTCAGCCAAAAACAAGTAATATTGCGATAAAATCTCAGACTTACAAAGGGGCATTAGCTCAGCTGGGAGAGCACAACGCTGGCAGCGTTGGGGTCAGCGGTTCGAACCCGCTATGCTCCACCATATGGTTCCGTAGCTCAGCTGGTAGAGCACTACCTTGACATGGTAGTGGCCGTTGGTTCAAGTCCAATCGGAGCCACCATCGCCCTTCCTTATACAAAGGATTATCATGCAAAACACTATCATACAAAAAGCCATCCATAAAGATTTAAATTCTATACTTGAAATCACAAAAGATGCTTTAAATGCTATGAAAGCTATGAATTTTCATCAATGGGATGAGAATTATCCTAATGAAATAGTTTTTCAAGAAGATATACAAGTACAAGAACTTTATGTGTTTAAAGAAAATGATGAAATTTTAGGCTTTATCTGTATCAATGAAAAATTTGAACCTGAATTTTACAAACAAGTTATTTTTAACAAAAAATATGATGATAAAGCTTTTTATCTACACCGTTTAGCCGTCAAACAAAAAGCAAAGGGCAAAGGCGTAGCACAAAAACTTTTAAATTTTTGCGAAAATTTTGCCTTGGAAAATCACAAGGCAAGTTTAAGAGCAGATACTCATAGTAAAAATTTTCCTATGAATTCGCTTTTTAAAAAGCTTGATTTTAATTTTTGTGGAAATTTTAACATACCTAATTACCAAGATCCTTTTTTAGCTTATGAAAAAATTCTAAATCAAAAAGCTTTTTGAGTTTTTCTCATAGGCTTTGATTTGTGCTTCATGTTTTAAAGTCAAAGCTATATTATCAAGTCCTTCCAAAAGACAAATTCTGTGAAAATCATCTAAATCAAAAGAAAAAATCTTATCTTTAAAAAATACTCTTTTTTTCCAACAAAGAAATTTCTATATTTTTATCTTGGGATTTTTTTAACTCATCAACTATTTCCAAAACCTCATCTTTAGTAAGTTCTATGGTAAGCAAACCATTTCCTAAGGCATTGTTTTTAAAAATATCTGCAAAAGAAGGTGCGATAATAACTCTAATACCATAATCAACCAAAGCCCAAGGCGCATGCTTTCTTGAAGAGCCGCTACAAAAATTTTCAAAACTCACCAAACATAAACATCATCTAAATTATAAATATTTTCATCGTAGTCTAAATTTTCAAGGCAAGTTTTTATCGCCATAACCACTTCTTCTAAATCGCATTTTCTACATCACGCAAAGTGGTATCAAAGATTATGTTTTATTATCTTTCATGATTTAATCCTTTAAAACCAAATAGACTAAATGAATAAAATTTCAAAAACTTAACAACAATGATAAAAAATTAAAAATGTAAAAAATGATTAAAAATAAAATTGAGTTTTAAAGTGAGAGTTGCAGTAGCAGATTAAAAGTATTGTCTTTACTTTTTTATTGGACTGGATTTGAAATTTTACAAATTTGCTTCATCTTTTCCTCCTTTGTTAAAACTAATCCTTGATGTATCATATTTTTAGTAAATGTATTTGTAAAATTCTTAAATTAAGAAAATTATTGATATAATTGTAATTTTAAGTAACAAAAAGGATGTTGATGTTAAAAGAACTCTTAGAGATTAAAAAAGAAATGGAACCTGTTATTCACGAAGCCAATGTAAAATTAAATATGCTAGCCCGTGAAGTCATAGTCCGAAAAAAAGAATACGAAATTTATGGCCCTATGGTAGATCGTGTTTATCTTGATAATGCCATTTATGTTAAAGTTATGTCAAGTGGACGCGATGTAAAAACAGACAATGTAGCTATAAAAAATGGTTTTTATATGGTTTTTGTCGCCCCTGAAAAAGAAAGTACAAAAGATATCAAAAACAAACTTAAAGTAGCTTATGAGGGGCTTGATAACAAATTTATCGCTACACTCATACGATCTTGCCAACGCTTTAAAGAAATCATAAATAAAACCCAAGCCACACTCGCTAAAGCTTCTAAAATGAATGTAGTAGTAAAAACAAATTTAGGAGAAGCAAGCGCTGCACTAAAATTTAACATCAATATAGAATACACTAGAGACACCCAAAAACTCACTCGCGAAAATTCAAAATCAGCAGGAAGCTTTAGAGATACTAAAACTTATATAAATCTTATAGTAGAAAAAAATACAGATTCTCAAATTTGTGAAAAATTACTTGATGATGTAGAAAAATACTT
Organism: Campylobacter sp. BCW_4341; assembly: GCF_001764255.1. NCBI lineage: Bacteria > Pseudomonadati > Campylobacterota > Epsilonproteobacteria > Campylobacterales > Campylobacteraceae > Campylobacter > Campylobacter sp. BCW_4341. The sequence continues at coordinate 35,433 of NZ_MKAH01000030.1, forward strand.
TATCGGTGGAGGTTGATTTCATTAATGCAAGTTATAAAAACTTGCATTAGATTAAAATTTATAATTATATCCTAAATATACACCATAATTTGTTTGTTTAGGATCGTAAAAGTTTGAACCCACTTTATTTTGATAAAAATTTCTAGAATTATAATGAATTTGCTCTGCTTTAAAGCCTAATTCTATTTCATTATGTGGTGTCAAATCATATAAAGCACCTATTTTCGCTCCATAAAAATAACCGTCAAAATTTTGCGACAAAGATAAAAAGCTTGTTTTTAAGGTAAGATCTGTTCTTGCATATCCTCCATACACACCTAAAACAGCTCTGGTTTTTTCAAAAAGCTTAGGAGTAAAATCATAACCTGTTAAAAATTTATGTGTAGTAAAATCACCTTCGATTTGAATTTTAGGAGTTTTGATAAAATCACTAAATTCATCAGAATAATTATAACCAGCATAAATTCTATGATTTTCATTTAAACGATATCCAAGTTTTAGACCAAACGATGGTACATTGCCTGAAATATCTCCATTGAAAATTTGCTTAGTTGTTTTATTATGCTTTAACTCACTTTTTACTTGAGCATGCATCCAAGCTGCATCAGCACCTATAAAAAAACCGGAATTCTCATCTGCTAAAGCCAAATTTGAAAACAAAGTAGCACTTGCGACAATGCTTAATAATTTTTTATTCATAACCTAACTCCTTATAATAAAATTCGATCTAAAAATTTTAGATCTTTTTATATTATATATTCTTCAAAGATTAAATAAGAATTTTTTATAAAATATTTAATCTTTACATAAAAATATGTGAATATTTTACTCAAATATTATTTTGGAACAACTATATCACTACGACATTCTATTACCGTATGCACATTTCCACGCGGGTTAAAATCCCCTACAACTTTAATCCATTTTGGTTTTAATTTATCTTTTAAAGTATTATAAATTTCATTGATACTTGCTTCATGTGAAACATTTCTATACATAAAAGTATTGATATAAAGCTTTATCGCCTTAAGCTCAACCACAAATTTATCAGGCATATATTCAAGATAAATCGTTGCAAAGTCAGGATAACCCGAACGCGGACAAGTACACATAAATTCAGGCAAAGTGATTTTAATGATATAGTCATTTTTCGCATCATTTGGCCAAATTTCCATATTTTCTACATCAAATTCTTTGATTTCTTTTTCACCATAACGCATAGATTTTCCTTAAAAATTTAAATTTCGAGCAAAAATTATAACAAAATAAGTTTTTAAAACGATTATGATACAGATAAGAAAATGCAATTTTATTGCAACTCACCCCTAGCAAGAGTGAGTTAGCAATAAATTGAAGGCAGTTCAAGCCTAAGCCTAGTATTACAAGACTACCAAGATAGGCTTGTAAAGCAAGGCTTGCTCCCTTTAAGGGAGCAAAAAACAATATTTTATAGAATACTAAGCTTAAATTATTGTTTAAGCTGGATCAAGGTTTGAAGCATTTGATCACTCGTTGAAATGGTTTTAGAGTTTGCTTGATAACCCCTTTGAATGATGATAAGTTCAGTTAAAGAACGGCTTAAATCCACATTTGACATTTCAAGAGCTGAGGTTTTCATCTCACCACGACCACCTGTTCCTGCTTCACCTACTACTATAGAACCACTATTTGCAGTGACTTTGAAAAGATTTCCACCTATTTCTTCAAGACCTGAGTTATTAGCCACTGAAGCCATAGCTATTTTTGCTACTGCAAAAGTTTTACCATTGGTAAATTCGCCTAAGATATTACCTTTATCATCAACGCGGATTGCATCAGGTTTTAAGTTTCCTGAAGTATAACCATCAGTTGCTTGAGAAGTTAAAGTTGAAGCTGAATTTGAACTCACAAGGCCGTCATTACTTCCGCTTGTTCCGAAAGAAAGTTTGATTTGTTGATTTGGTGCGGCACCATTGTTTGGTGAGAAATTTATAGTTCTTGGAGTGTAGTTTGATAAAGATCCATCATTATTAAATCTTGCACTACCTACTATAATATTGTTCGGACCTTCTCCTGTAGTGTTAATCTCTGCAGGTTCAGGCACACGGATAATCATTTGCCATTCATTACCCCCATCTTGAGTGGTGCTTTGTTTGACAAACTGCACTTCTAAAGTATGTTTTGAACCCAAAGAGTCATAAATTTCAAGTCCAGCTGAAAAAGCAGAAAGTTTTAAAAGTTCACTTTGTTTAACTTGATTTCCTGCAGGAAAAGAACCATCAAGACCTTTAAAGATCTTTGTAAAAGCATCATTGGTACTTACAGTGCCTTTCTCGTCTGTATAAGCAGTAATATTAAAATTCATGTTATGAGCGTTAAAGGTTAATGCTCCTTGTGTATTTGTAAGAGCTGGACTGGTTTTAGTTTCATTGACATTAGTTATAGAAAAAGCCCCTGAAGAATTTACCACCACTTTTACATTTTCATTTACATCTGCTGCAGCAAAAGAACCACTTCCATCATAATCAACCCCATATCTTGCATCTCTTTGTAAAAGCTCTCTTAAATCCTCAGTAGTATGAAAAGTCCTTACATTGGTATTTAACAAAGATCCATTCATCACTGCATTATAATAATTTTGTGAACCCACACTAGCTGTATCTGTACCATTCCAAGTAGTATTTCCACCATTTGTTGTTCCTTGAATATAGGAATAACCTCCATCAGGATTATACATAGGAGGAAGAGTTTGGGCTGAAGAACTATAAATATATTTATGAGCAGTGATAATTTGTTTATTTGTTTCTCCACCTGTTTTTATTTTCCCAGCATTTTGACCTGTATCCATTTCAGTAGCTGTCCATAAAGTTTTATTGCCCTCTTTTTTATTTTCATATTTACTAAAACTGCTACTATTATCATCCCATGTAACAGTCCAAATTTCACCTGCAGTATTGTCAGCATTTACTACAAGATTGATATTTTTCATACTATCTGTGGTACCATCAGAATTTGTATTGACAAAATCAATTCCACTTCCATCTTTATTTTTAACCGCTTTTACTCCAGTTCCTGTTCTTGTGTCATTAGAAGCTGTAAAAGTATTAATATAAGTTATAGCTTCATCTATACTTGTTATATTTTCATTTTCTATTTTAACACCATTTAGAACTATGCTTAATTTTGTTTTTTGATTGTCATTTCCCCAAAAAGCTGCAGTTTGATTTTGATGCAAATTTGAATCAAAAGCATTTAAACCTGCCTGATTAGTTGAATACTTTGCATCTGAATACGAAACCCAAATTCCTTGTCCATCTCTTAGATTAAGCCCTTGACCATTAGAATTAAATAAAGAAGCCGCATCCACACCTTTTTCAGTTACTTCAACTGAATTTTTAGAAGTAGTATAAAACTGAGTTGTTCCTGTATCGTTTTCATCTTTAGTTTCACTTGTTTTTACATTATATCCATGAACAGAATCAAGTGCATATAAAGGGGTGCTAGCTGTGCCTATACTAAGCCCACTATTTAAATTTGCTTTTATTGCCACTTCGGTTGATTGTGCTGCAGGGATATGCATACCTGGATCGATGAAAATATTTTGTGGGCTTCTTGAACTATCTATACTTTGAGTACCCCAGTCTATATTCCATCCTTGAACCACAAAGCCTGCATTATTTACAAAATTTCCATAAGCATCAAGCTTAAAGTCCCCACTTCTTGTAAGATAGTTTGTAAGACCCCCATCATCACTTACCATAAAAAAACCATCACCATTGATAGCAACGTCAGTGTTTTTATCTGTAGTTTGAACTGAACCTTGAGAGTGAATTCTAGTTGTAGAACTTACTGAAACACCAAGACCGATTTGAAGTGGGTTTGATCCACCTCTTCCGTCAGTTGGCGCTGTAGCGATTTTCACAGTTTGGCTAAACATAGTCCCAAAATCTGCACGAGAGTATTTAAAACCAGTGGTATTAACATTTGAAATGTTATTACCTTCAACATCCATCGCAACTTGATGTGCTTGTAGTCCGCTTACGCCAGACCAAAGTGATCTCATCATCTTAAATCCTTTATAAAATATTGCTTTAAATTTTAACGCTTTGGCTTTAAAAAACTTTTGCGTTTTATGTGAATTTTTACAAGCAAGTTCTGTTCCAACTTTTAAAATTTTTTAGGAAATTTTATAAAAAATATAGAAAAAATTTAAAGGTATTTTAGGAGTTTATGAAGCTTTGGACTTTTATGTAATGAAAATTACCAAAATCATACCCTAACTCTTAAATTTGCTGCATGGGTTAAAGCCACTGCGATAGCATCTGTGATATCTAAAGGCTTGATATCTTTACTAAGTCCTAAAAGTCTTTTTACCATAAAAGCAACTTGTTCTTTGGTTGCTTTAGCTTTTCCTGTAACGGCTTTTTTCACTTGTAAGGGAGTGTATTCTGCAAAATCTCCATGAATTTGAAGAATTTTTAAAGATAGAGCTCCACGAAATTGTGCGAGTTTTAAAACGGTCTTTGGATTGTAAGCAAAAAAGATATCTTCTATGGCTACCTCATCAAAAGAATGGTTTTTAAAAATTAAATCCAAACCCTCACAAAGCTCTGTGATTTGATACTGTAAGGTACTCGGCTTTATCTTTATAAGTCCTGCTTCTATGAGAATGTTTTTTCCTTTGTTGGCTTCTATGATAGCATAACCGCAATTTCTCGAACCTGGATCTATACCTAAAATTTTCAAATTCATACCTTTTGAAAAATAAAATACAAAAGCGGATTTTAACCTTTTTTTATGAAATTTAAGATAAAATTTATACATTATGCAAAATTTAAAGAGAGATTATGAATCCAAGCCAAATACTTGAAAATTTAAAAAAAGAATTAAGCGAAAATGAATACGAAAACTACCTATCAAATTTAAAATTCAACGAAAAGCAAAGCAAAGCAGATCTTTTGGTTTTTAACGCTCCAAATGAACTCATGGCTAAATTCATACAAACAAAATACGGCAAAAAAATTGCGCATTTTTATGAAGTGCAAAGCGGAAATAAAGCTATCATAAACATACAAGCACAAAGTGCTAAACAAAGTAACAAAAGCACAAAAATCGACATAGCTCATATAAAGGCACAAAGCACGATTTTAAATCCTTCTTTTACTTTTGAAAGTTTTGTTGTGGGGGATTCTAACAAATACGCTTATGGAGCATGTAAAGCTATAACACATAAAGACAAGCTTGGAAAACTTTATAATCCTATCTTTGTTTATGGGCCTACAGGACTTGGAAAAACACATTTACTTCAAGCAGTTGGAAATGCAAGCTTAGAAATGGGAAAAAAAGTTATTTACGCTACCAGTGAAAATTTTATCAATGATTTTACTTCAAATTTAAAAAGTGGCTCTTTAGATAAATTTCATGAAAAGTATAGAAACTGCGATGTTTTGCTTATAGATGATGTGCAGTTTTTAGGAAAAACCGATAAAATTCAAGAAGAATTTTTCTTTATATTTAATGAAATCAAAAATAACGATGGACAAATCATCATGACTTCAGACAATCCACCCAACATGCTAAAAGGTATAACCGAACGCTTAAAAAGTCGTTTTGCACATGGGATCATAGCTGATATAACTCCACCTCAACTAGATACAAAAATAGCCATCATAAGAAAAAAATGTGAATTTAATGATATCAATCTTTCTAATGATATCATAAACTATATCGCCACTTCTTTAGGGGATAATATAAGAGAAATCGAAGGTATCATTATAAGTTTAAATGCTTATGCAACCATACTAGGACAAGAAATCACACTCGAACTTGCCAAAAGTGTGATGAAAGATCATATCAAAGAAAAGAAAGAAAATATCACTATAGATGACATTTTATCTTTGGTATGTAAGGAATTTAACATCAAACCAAGTGATGTGAAATCCAATAAAAAAACTCAAAATATAGTCACAGCAAGACGCATTGTGATTTACCTAGCTAGGATACTTACAGCTTTGACTATGCCACAACTTGCAAATTATTTTGAAATGAAAGATCACACGGCTATTTCACATAATGTTAAAAAAATCACAGAAATGATAGAAAATGATGCTTCTTTAAAAGCAAAAATCGAAGAACTTAAAAACAAAATTCTTGTTAAAAGTCAAAGTTAAGTGAAAGGATGTGAAAAATAAATTCTAGGGTGTGAAAAAAAGAAATTAAGCAAAGTATGATAAAATACAAATTTGATTATTTTGCTTTGAAGAATTTCACAATTTCAACAAGCTTATTATTACAACGAATTTAAAATTAAAATAAACCAAGGAGAAAAAATGAAGTTAAGTATCAATAAAAATACTTTAGAATCTGCAGTGATTTTATGTAATGCTTATGTAGAAAAAAAAGACTCAAGCACCATTACTTCTCATCTTTTTTTTCATGCTGATGAAGATAAACTTCTTATTAGAGCTAGTGATTATGAAATAGGTATCAACTATAAAATAAAAAAAATCCGCGTAGAATCAAGTGGTTTTGCTACTGCAAACGCAAAAAGTATTGCAGATGTTATTAAAAGCTTAAATAATGAAGAAGTTGTTTTAGAAACCATTGATAATTTCTTATTTATAAGACAAAAAAGCACAAAATACAAACTTCCTATGTTTAATCATGAAGATTTTCCAAATTTTCCAAATACAGAAGGAAAAAACCAATTTGACATTGATTCAAGTGACTTAAGTCGTTCTCTTAAAAAGATATTACCAAGTATTGATACAAACAATCCAAAATACTCCTTAAATGGTGCATTTTTAGATATAAAAACAGATAAAATTAACTTCGTAGGAACTGATACAAAACGCCTTGCAATCTATACTTTAGAAAAAGCAAATAATCAAGAATTTAGTTTTAGTATCCCTAAAAAGGCTATCATGGAAATGCAAAAACTTTTCTATGAAAAAATAGAAATTTTTTATGATCAAAATATGCTTATCGCTAAAAATGAAAATTTCGAATTCTTTACAAAACTTATTAACGATAAATTTCCAGATTATGAAAAAGTTATACCAAAAACTTTCAAACAAGAACTCAGTTTTTCAACTGAAGATTTTATAGATAGTCTTAAAAAAATCAGCGTTGTAACTGAAAAAATGAAACTTCATTTTAACAAAGATAAAATCATCTTTGAAGGTATAAGTTTAGACAATATGGAAGCAAAAACAGAGCTTGAAATTCAAACAGGAGTAAGTGAAGAATTTAATCTTACTATAAAAATCAAATATTTACTTGATTTCTTAACTTCTATAGAAGAAGAAAAATTCACTTTAAGTGTAAATGAACCTAATTCAGCATTTATAGTCAAATCCCAAGGACTATCAATGATTATCATGCCTATGATTTTGTAATAAAACAAGTAAAAGATAAAGGAAAAATATGCAAGAAAATTACGGTGCGAGTAATATTAAAGTCCTAAAAGGCTTAGAAGCTGTTAGAAAACGCCCAGGTATGTATATAGGAGATACAAACATAGGCGGACTTCATCATATGATTTATGAAGTTGTGGATAATTCTATCGATGAAGCTATGGCAGGACATTGTGATACTATAGATGTAGAAATCACTACTGAAGGAAGCTGTATAATTAGTGATAATGGTCGTGGTATTCCTGTTGATATGCACCCAACTGAAAATATGCCAACTTTAACTGTTGTTTTAACTGTCCTTCATGCAGGGGGAAAATTCGATAAAGATACTTACAAAGTTTCAGGCGGTTTGCACGGTGTTGGGGTTTCGGTTGTAAATGCACTTTCTAAAAAACTTGTAGCTACAGTTGAAAGAAATGGAGAAATTTATCGTCAAGAATTTTCAGAAGGTAAAGTTATCAGTGAATTTGGTGTGATAGGAAAAAGTAAAAAAACAGGAACAACTATAGAATTTTGGCCTGATGATCAAATTTTTGAAGTAACTGAATTTGATTATGAAATTTTGGCTAAAAGATTTCGTGAACTTGCATACTTAAATCCAAAAATCACTATAAATTTTAAAGATAACCGCGTAGGCAAACATGAAAGTTTTCACTTTGAAGGTGGAATTTCTCAGTTTGTTACAGACTTAAATAAAAAAGAAGCTTTAACTAAAGCAATTTTCTTTAGCGTAGATGAAGAAGATGTGAATGTTGAAATAGCTTTGCTTTACAATGATACTTATAGTGAAAATTTACTCTCTTTTGTAAATAATATCAAAACCCCAGATGGTGGAACACACGAAGCTGGTTTTAGAATGGGCTTAACTCGTGTGATAAGTAACTATATAGAAGCAAATGCAAGTGCTAGAGAAAAGGATAATAAAATCACGGGTGAAGATGTGCGTGAAGGTTTGATCGCTGTTGTAAGTGTAAAGGTGCCTGAACCACAATTTGAAGGACAAACCAAAGGAAAACTTGGTTCAACTTATGTGCGTCCTATAGTTTCAAAAGCAAGTTTTGAGTATTTGACTAAATATTTTGAAGAAAATCCTATCGAAGCTAAAGCTATAATGAACAAAGCTTTAATGGCAGCACGTGGAAGAGAAGCAGCGAAAAAAGCTAGAGAATTAACGCGTAAAAAAGAAAGTTTAAGCGTAGGAACTTTACCAGGGAAATTAGCTGATTGTCAAAGTAAAGATCCAAGTGAAAGTGAAATTTATCTTGTGGAAGGGGATTCTGCAGGAGGTTCTGCAAAACAAGGTAGAGAAAGATCTTTCCAAGCTATACTGCCTTTGCGTGGTAAAATTTTAAATGTTGAAAAAGCAAGACTGGATAAAATTTTAAAATCTGAGCAAATTCAAAATATGATTACCGCTTTTGGCTGTGGTATAGGTGAAGATTTTGATCTTTCAAAACTTAGATATCATAAAATTATCATCATGACAGATGCGGATGTTGATGGATCACATATACAAACTTTGCTTTTAACTTTCTTCTTCCGTTTTATGAATGAACTTGTGGCAAATGGACATATTTATTTAGCACAACCACCTTTATATCTTTATAAAAAAGCTAAAAAGCAAATTTATTTAAAAGATGAAAAAGCTTTGAGTGAATACCTGATAGAAACGGGAATAGAAGGTTTAAACTATGAAGGTATAGGAATGAATGATTTAAAAGATTATTTAAAAATCGTCGCAGCTTATCGTGTGATTTTAAAAGATCTTGAAAAGCGTTTTAATGTAATTTCTGTAATACGCTATATGATAGAAAATTCAAATTTAGTCAAAGGAAATAATGAAGAATTATTTAGTGCAATCAAACAATTTTTAGAAACACAAGGACACAATATCTTAAATCATTATATCAATGAAAATGAAATTCGAGCTTTCGTTCAAACTCAAAATGGCTTAGAAGAACTTGTGATCAACGAAGAACTTTTCACTCATCCATTATATGAAGAAGCAAATTATATTTTTGATAAGATTAAAGACAGAGGCTTGAAATTTGATAAAGATATTTTAGAAGTTCTTGAAGATGTTGAAACCAATGCTAAAAAAGGCGCTACTATACAACGCTATAAAGGTTTAGGGGAAATGAATCCTGAGCAACTTTGGGAAACCACAATGGATCCAAGTGTAAGAAGACTTTTAAAAATTACTATTGAAGATGCACAAAGTGCAAATGATACCTTTAATCTCTTTATGGGTGATGAGGTTGAACCAAGACGCGATTATATCCAAGCACACGCTAAAGATGTAAAACATTTGGATGTGTAAATTTATCATTGAAGAAATGATTTCTTCAATGAGTTTTGTTTTGTAAGAGTATAGCTAGAGGAATTCTTCTTCTTGTATCGTATTTTTCTCCATAATATTTTTCAAGATAATTTAAAATTTTTTCTTCATCTTCAGGTTCTATTTCCCAAAGTCCTTCACTATCTTGCATCCATCTTATAGCTGCTAACCAAGCTTTTCTACTTGCGTGCATGTTGGTAATGAGATTGGATCCATGACAAGCTAAACAATTTGCTTCCACTAAAGGTGAATCAGGATCGATAATCAATCCTGTATCAGGGTTAATTTCAAGATTTTGAGCCCAACTTGCACTTAAAAACAATGCTAAGATCAATATAATTTTTTTCACCATACTTAAACTCCATAAACATTAACTCTATGGCATGCATTATTGATATATCCTCCTGGATTCCACTGTGCTAAAACCATAGGTTGACTGTTACCTTGACTATCGATAGCTCTTGCCCAAATTTCATAATATCCTTTTGTCGGTATTGATATTTGAGCACTCCATTTTTGCCATGCTAATCTATTTAATGGTTTTTCTACTTTTGCTTTAGTCCATGTTACGCCATAATCATTGCTTACATAAACTTCACTAACTTCAAGTTCGCCAGCCCAAGCTTTACCTCTAACTTCAAATTTTTTATTTGCTTTTATTTCAGAACCATTTTTGATATTGGTAATTACAGATCTTATAGGCATTGATTCTATGATTTTCATCTCGCCTTTATAGTTAAAATCTCCTGGTTTTACTGGATTTACAGGAACTTTATAAGAACCTTCCATTTTTTCACCATCATGAATTTTATTTCTTACTGAAATTTTATAAAGCCATTTACCGCTTGTACTTGCAGGATAACCACCGCAAACAAGTCTAAGCGGATAGCCATTAACTAAAGGAATATCTTTACCTTCATAAGCCCAAGCAATTAAAGTTTCATCTTGTAAAGCTTTAGAAATAGGAACCCCTCTACTAATAGGTGAAGTTTCTTCACCGTTTAATTTTGTATCTATACCATAATATCCGATATACACCGCATCATTTTTGATGCCACAATCTTTTAAAATATCTTTTAAACGCACTCCTGTCCATCTACCACAAGCTACTGCACCATAACCCCATTGAGTTCCTTTTGTGCTAGGTATAACTTCAGATCTACCATTTCCACCGCATTCAACTGTTAAGGCATAAGTATAGGTTTTAAATTTATTTTTTAAATCCTCTATGGTGTAAGATTTTTTATTGATAATACTTTCTCCATCGATTTCTAAAGTCCAACCTTTATGAAGTCTTTCTTTTATCGTTTCTAGGCTTGGTGGTAAGCCATTATTTCTAACAAAGAAATTTTCAGGTTTTGTAAAATCAGAATCAAGAGCATAAATTTCAGTTTCTGCTGTTAATGGTTTTTCACCATGATAGATAAGATCTTTTTTACCTTCTATTTTAAAATCAGGTAATTCTTTTGCCAAAGCCTTACTTCCTAAAAAATTCTCAAAAGAAAAATTTGACAATACACTAATGCCAAATAAACCAAGTCCTATATTTTTTAGAAAGTCTCTACGATTTTCTTTTTGATCGTTCTGTTTCATTGAAATATCCTTAAATATGTATATAATCTTTTATTTTATTATAAATTTTAAAAATTTAAATAATTAATTATATTAATTATTTAAATTAAAAAAATTAATTATTTTTATAATTTTACATATTAAATAAAATCATCATATGTTCGAGTTTTATTACATTTTAACTAAGTTTTTTCTACAATTAAATTTTTAAAATTATTTAAGGAATGATTTTGACTTTACTTACTAATCCTATCATTATCAGTGTTGTTTTGATGACTTTACTTTGTTTGCTTCGTTTTAATGTGCTTTTGAGTCTTTTGATTTCAGCTCTTGTTGCAGGTGTATTTTCTCATCTTGAACTCGTAGATACTATGAATATACTTATAAGCGGAATGAAAGAAAATTTAAAAACAGCTCTTAGCTATATACTCTTAGGAGCCATTGCCGCAGCGATTTCAAAGACAAATTTAACTGCATATTTGATTAAGATAGTAAGCCATTTTATATCTCATAAAAAATATTTATTGCTTTTGTTTATAGCTTTGATTTCTTGTTTTTCTCAAAATTTAATTCCTATTCATGTGGCTTTTATACCTTTGTTAATTCCACCTCTTTTAAGTCTTTTTAATAAACTTAAAATCGATCGTAGAGCGGTTGCTTGTGCTTTAACTTTTGGACTTACTACGCCTTATATGGTTTTGCCAGTAGGCTTTGGACTTACTTTTCAAGATCTTTTAAAAGATAATTTAAATGCAAATAATGTAAGTGTATCTTTAAATGATGTTACAAATACTATGTATTTTGCTGCTATTTGTATGATAACAGGACTTTTTCTAGCGCTTTTTGTGTTTTATCGTAAGCCAAGAGAATATCAAGAAGTAGAAATTGCTAAAGTAAATTTAGAAAATCTTGAAATGACTCGTAAGGAATGGGGCGTTTTAGCTGGGCTTGTTTTAACTTTAATTTTGCAAATTTTGACTATGAATTTACCTTTATCAGGGCTTTTGGGTTTTGTTTTAATGGTTATTTTGGGTGGAGTTGAATTTTCAAAAGTCAATGAAGTTTTTGATGATGGGCTTAAAATGATGGGTTTTATAGCTTTTGTTATCCTTGTTGCTGCAGGATATGGAGAAGTTTTAAAAGAAAGTGGATCAGTAGTAGAGCTTGTAAATTCAGTCGTTCCTTGGATGGAACAAAGTAAATTTTTAGCAGTATTTTTTATGCTTTTAATAGGACTTATCATCACTATGGGTATAGGTACTTCTTTTGGAACTATACCTATCATAGCTACGCTTTTTTGTCCTATTTGTTTGGAACTTGGTTTTAGTACAGCACTTATTATATTTATCTTAGGAGTAGCAGGAGCTTTAGGAGATGCAGGAAGTCCAGCTAGTGAAACAACCATGGGAACTACTGTAGGATTAAATGCTGATAAACAACACGATCACATTAAAGATACTTGCATACCAACTTTTATTTTTTATAATGGCCCATTATTGATTTTAGGTAGTATTATCGCCATGTTTTTATAATTTTTACAAATCTATCAAAATATTTTTTAATTTATTTATTTTTAAGATAAAAATTATATCGATTTTAAAAAAATATATGCTATAATCCTTTATAAAGCTAACAAAATTTAAATCAGTCTTATAAGGAGAGCAGAATGGATTTAGAAAATATCCTAGAAAATAATCAAAGCATAGGTTTATATCACCCAAAGAACGAACATGATGCCTGCGGTATCGCTGCAATTGCTAATATACGCGGTATTGCCTCTTATAAGGTTATTTGTGATGCTTTAGAAATTTTGATGAATCTTGAACACCGAGGTGGTGCAGGAGCTGAAGAAAATTCAGGTGATGGGGCAGGGATTTTGATCCAAATTCCACATGATTTTTTTAAAACTCAAGAATTGGGTTTTGAACTTCCTAAAAAGGGTGATTATGGTGTAGCACAGATGTTTTTATCACCCAATACTGATGCAAAAGAAGAAGCAAAAGAAATATTTTTACAAGGTTTAAAGGATAAAAAACTTGAATTTTTAGGTTTTAGAGAAGTGCCTTTTAATCCTAGCGATATAGGTGCAAGTGCTTTAAAAGCTATGCCTTATTTTTTACAAGCCTTTGTGAAAAAACCAAGTAAAATAAGTGCAGGACTTGAGTTTGAAAGAGTGCTTTATAGTACGCGTCGACTTATAGAAAAAAGAGCTATTAATGTGCCAAAATTTTATTTTTCAAGTTTTTCTTCACGCACCATAGTTTATAAAGGAATGCTTCTTTCAACTCAATTGAGCGATTTTTATCTTGATTTTAAAGATGTCAATATGAAATCAGCCATTGCTTTGGTGCATTCTCGCTTTTCGACTAATACTTTCCCAAGTTGGGAAAGAGCCCATCCAAACCGTTATATGGTGCATAATGGAGAGATTAATACCATACGCGGAAATGTTGATAGCATAAGAGCTAGAGAAGGCTTGATGCAAAGTGAGTATTTTGAAAATTTAGATGAAATTTTTCCCATCATAGCTAAACCTAGCAGTGATTCTGCAATGTTTGATAATACTTTAGAATTTTTAGCTCTAAATGGTCGCACTTTAGAAGAAGCTTTTATGATGATGGTGCCAGAACCTTGGCATAAAAATGAAAATATGGAAAGCAAAAAGCGTGCTTTTTATGAGTATCATTCTTTATTGATGGAGCCTTGGGATGGACCTGCTGCTATAGTTTTTACTGATGGAGTGATTATGGGGGCGAGTTTGGATAGAAATGGTTTTCGTCCTTCAAGGTATTATCTTACAAAAGATGATATGCTCATACTTTCAAGTGAAACAGGGGCTTTAAAACTTGATGAAAAAAATATCAAAGCTAAAAAACGCTTAGAACCTGGAAAACTTTTACTCGTTGATACAGCAAGAGGTAGGGTTATAGCTGATAATGAAATCAAAGAGCATTATGCTAATGCTAAGCCTTATAAAAAATGGCTTAAAAATTTAGTTGAACTTGAAAAACAAAAAAGCGGAGTTTATAAACATCAGTTTTTAAAAGAAGATGAGGTTTTAAAACTCCAAAAAGCTTTTGGTTGGAGTTATGATGAGCTTAAAATGAGTGTGGCTGCTATGGCTCAAAATGGTAAAGAAGCTATAGCAGCTATGGGTGTAGATACTCCTTTGGCTATACTTTCTAAAACTTATCAACCTTTGTATAATTATTTTAAACAACTTTTTGCACAAGTAACTAACCCTCCTCTTGATGCCATAAGAGAAGAGATCGTTACTTCTACAAGGATTTATCTAGGAAGTGAAGGCAATTTATTAAAACCCGATGAAAACAATGCAAAACGTGTAAAAATAGCCTTGCCTGTGATAAGTAATGAAGAACTTTTTGAAGTTAAGGCTTTAAATAAATTTCAAGTTAAAGAATTTTCTATACTTTATGATTATTCTAAAAAAACTTTAGAAAAGGCTTTAGATGAACTTTGTGTTAAGATAGAAGATGAGGTTAAAAAAGGTGTTTCTATTATCATTTTAAGCGATAAAGGAGTGGATGAAAAAAACGCTTATATCCCCGCTTTGCTTGCTGTTTCTGGAGTGCATAATCATCTAGTAAGAAAAAATTTAAGAACACACACAAGTCTTATCATCGAAAGTGGTGAACCTAGAGAAATTCATCATTTTGCATGTCTTTTAGGCTATGGTGCGACTGTTATTAATCCTTATTTGGTTTATGAGAGCATACAAAAACTCATTGCCAATAAAGATTTAAATTTAAGTTATGAAAAGGCGGTAGAAAATTTCATCAAGGCAAGTTCAAGTGGCATAGTCAAAATTGCTTCTAAAATGGGAGTTTCTACCTTGCAAAGTTATAATGGCTCTGCACTTTTTGAATGTCTGGGCTTAAGCTCTAAGGTGATTGATAAATACTTCACTTCTACAACTTCACGCATTGAAGGTATGGATTTAGAAGATTTTGAAAAAGAGCTCATTGCTTTACACAAATATGCTTTTAACGATACACATAAGGCTTTAGATTCTAAAGGAATTCATGGTTTTAGAAGTGCTAAAGAAGAACATTTAATCGATCCGCTTGTGATTTTTAATCTTCAGCAAGCCTGCCGCAACAAAGACTATAAAAGCTTTAAAAAATACTCGGCTTTAGTAGATGAAAAACAAGTTAATTTGCGTTCTTTGATGGAATTTGATTTTAGTGAAGCTATCAGTATAGATAAGGTTGAAAGCGTAGAAAGTATAGTTAAACGCTTTAGAACAGGAGCGATGAGTTATGGTTCTATTTCTAAAGAAGCACACGAGTGTTTAGCACAGGCTATGAATAAAATAGGTGCTAAATCAAATTCAGGTGAAGGTGGCGAGGATGAAGAACGCTATGAAATCAAAGAGGGTGTGGATAAAAACTCAGCCATTAAGCAAGTAGCAAGTGGGCGTTTTGGCGTGGATTTAAACTACTTAAGTCATGCAAAAGAAATTCAAATCAAAGTCGCTCAAGGCGCAAAACCAGGTGAAGGCGGACAATTAATGGGCTTTAAAGTCTATCCTTGGATAGCTAAGGCTAGACATTCTACTGCAGGTGTGACGCTTATTTCCCCACCTCCTCATCATGATATTTATTCTATAGAAGATTTAGCTCAACTTATTTATGACCTAAAAAATGCTAACAAAGACGCTAAAATTTCAGTAAAACTTGTAAGCGAAAATGGCATAGGAACGGTTGCTGCAGGTGTGGCTAAGGCAGGAGCGAATTTAATCCTTGTTTCAGGTTATGATGGAGGTACAGGTGCAAGTCCTAGAACTTCTATACCGCATGCAGGAATTCCTTGGGAGTTAGGTTTGGCTGAAACACATCAAACTTTGATTTTAAATAAGCTTAGAGATAGGGTAAGATTAGAAACTGATGGAAAGCTTATGAATGGGCGTGATTTAGCCATAGCGGCACTTTTAGGAGCTGAAGAATTTGGTTTTGCAACCGCGCCTTTGATTGTTTTAGGTTGTACGATGATGAGAGTTTGTCATCTAAATACCTGTCCTTTTGGTATAGCTACTCAAGATATAGAACTTAGAGATCGTTTCAAAGGCAAAGTGGATGATGTGATTAATTTCATGTATTTTATAGCCGAGGAACTTAGAGAATACATGGCAAGGCTTGGTTTTGAACGCCTAGATGATATGATAGGTCGTGTGGATAAACTCCGCCAAAAAAGTGTGCAAGGTAAAGCAGGAAAGCTAAATTTAGATAAAATTTTAAAATCCTTGCCTACTTATAATAGAACTGCTGTGCATTTTAAAGATTATAAAGACAATAAACTTGAAAAAACGATTGATTATAGAATTTTACTACCACTTTGTAAAAATGCTGTGGAGAAAAAAGAGCCTATCAAACTTTCTTTAGAAGTAGGAAATCAAAGTCGTACTTTTGCAACTATGCTTTCAAGTGAAATTTTAAAAACTTATGGAAAAGATGCTTTAGATGAAGATAGTATCCATATCAAAGCTATAGGCAATGCAGGCAATAGCTTTGGAGCGTTTTTGTTAAAGGGCATTAAACTTGAGATTATAGGCGATAGCAATGATTATTTAGGCAAGGGTTTAAGTGGTGGTAAAATCATAGCAAAAATTTCAAATGAAGCTACTTTTTCGCCTGAAGAAAATATCATCGCAGGAAATGCTTGTTTATATGGAGCTACAAAAGGTGAAGTGTATTTAGATGGTATAGCAGGGGAAAGATTTTGTGTAAGAAATTCAGGAGCTTTAGCTGTGGTTTTAGGAACAGGCGTGCATGGTTGTGAATATATGACAGGTGGGCAAGTTGTAGTTCTTGGAGATGTGGGTGCGAATTTCGCTGCTGGTATGAGTGGGGGCGTTGTTTATATTTTTGGAAGACACAATGAAGCTCATGTAAATACCGAGCTTGTGGATATTAAAGATCTTAATGCTAAGGATGAAAAAGAATTAAAAGCTGTGATAGAAAAACATATCGCTTATACAGATTCTAAAAAGGCTAAAGATATTTTAGAAAAATTCGATAAAAAAGACTTTTTTAAAGTCATGCCAAGAGATTATGAAAAGATGTTAAAAATGCTTGATCTTTGTAAAAATGAAAAAGATCCAAATTTAGCAGCATTTTTGAAAATCACGCAAAAATAAGGAGTAAAAATGGGAAATGCAAGAGGTTTTTTAGACTTTAAAAGAATGGATTTTAAAAAAATTGCTCCTAAAGAAAGGATTTTAAATTACAAAGAATTTACTATACCTTTGGATAAAAAAGAACAAGAAATTCAGGGCGGACGATGTATGGATTGTGGTGTGGCCTTTTGTCATACGGGCGTGATGAGCGAAGGAAAAGATATAGGCTGTCCTTTAAACAATCTCATTCCTGAATGGAACGATCTTATTTATCATTCTTTATGGAAAGAAGCTTATGAAAGACTTGAACTTACTAATCCTTTTCCTGAATTTACCGGTCGTGTTTGCCCTGCTCCTTGTGAGGATTCTTGTGTGTGTGCGATAAATGGTACAAGTGTGAGTATCAAAAATAATGAATTATCCATTATAGAAAATGCTTTTAAAGAAAATTTAGTAAGAGTAAATAAACCTAAGCAATACAATGGCAAAAAAATCGCTATCATAGGAAGTGGACCCGCTGGACTTGCTTGTGCTAATACTTTAAATTCACTAGGTTATAAAGTAAGTGTTTTTGAAAGAAGCGATAAAATAGGCGGACTTTTGATGTATGGCATCCCTGATATGAAGCTTGATAAAAGTATAGTTCAAAGACGGGTGGATTTGCTTAAAAAAAGCGGGATTGAATTTAAAGTGAATGAAAATATAGACAGCAAAGATAAGGTTTCAAAACTTCTAAAAGAATTTGATGCTTTGGTGCTTTGTACAGGAGCAAGTAAGCCTATAGATCTTGATATAGAAGGTAGAAAGCTAAAAGGGGTTGAATTTGCCCTTGATTTTTTAACGCAAAATACCAAAACTTTGTTAAAAACAGGCAAGGGTGCAGATACGGCCAAAGGTAAAAATGTCTTGGTTATAGGAAGTGGGGATACAAGTGTGGATTGTATCGCTGTAGCGACAAGACAAGGGGCTAAATCTATAGTGCGTTTTGAAAGAAGTCCAAAAAGACCTTTGCAAAGAAGCCAAAACAATCCTTGGCCTTTAAAAGCTGACATTTTTACTACTGATTATGGTTTAGAAGAAGCCATTGCTGTATATGGCAAAGATCCTAGGGAATATCAAAAAATGACAAAGAAATTTTTAGGAAAAACTCATGTAGAAGGCGTTGAAGCAAATGATTTAAAACGCGAGTTTAAAGAAGGCAAAGCTATAAATGTCGAATTTTCAAATTCTAAAAAAACTTATAAAGCGGATTTAGTGCTTTTAGCTATGGGTTTTAGCGGGTGCGAAGAAGCTATCTCTAAAAATTTTGGAGTGAAATTAGATGAGAAAAACAACATAAGCACAGAAAATTTCCAAACCACTCATAAAAAAATCTTTGCTTGTGGAGATGCTAGAAAAGGACAATCTTTAGTTGTTTGGGCTATAAAAGATGGTATAGAATGTGCTTTGAGTTTGCATCAAAATTTAGCAAAATAATCATAAAAGTTTAAAACTTTTTCGGTGGAGTTTGCAAATTCCAAATTTAGCTATAAGTTCTTTATGAGCTTTTGTGCCATAGGCTTTGTTTTTTTCAAATTCATAACAAGGAAAGTCTTTAGCTAAGAAATTCATCACCCTATCTTTACTAACTTTTGCAAGTATGCTAGCTGCACTTACTTGCAAAATGCTAGTATCGGCTTTGATTTGTGTTTTTATCCCATTTATACCTAGGTTGGTCTTTCCATCATATAAGAAGTTATTTTCTGTTTTAAAATGCTTTTTTATAAGCTTTAAGCCTGTTTTTAAACAAGTGCTTAAGCCTAGTGCGTCGATTTGCTCTGAAGAAAAAGCAAGTATGAGATAGTTTGAATTTTTGATGATGATTTCATAAAGTTCTTCGCGTTTTTTTTCGCTTAGTTTTTTAGAATCACACAACCCATGAAGTTTTTTGTTCAGTTTGCAAGCTGCCATCATCATAGGACCTGCCAAAGCACCGCGTCCTGCTTCATCAATACCAATTAAATTTATGTCAAATTCGTTTAAAAGTTCTTTTGTGTCAAATAAAGTTTTCAAATTTTTCTAAAAAGAAGGGCAAAAATGCCCTTTTATTCTACTATGATATCATTTTTGATTTTTTCAAAAAGCTTATCACCTATGCCTTTAACTTTTTTAAGATCATCAATACTTGTAAAATTTGCTTCTTTGCGGTATTCTAAAATTGCTTTAGCCTTAGCTTCGCCAATACCATTTAAACTTTTTAATTCTTTTAGCGTTGCAGTGTTGATATTTACAGCACCAAAGAGAAAAGCCGTTAAAGCAAAAAATAAAAATAGTAATTTTTTCATTTTATTATCCTTTTATTAAAAAATAATTGTAATATTATCTTAAAAAGGATAAGAATTTCTTAACTTAACCCAAAAATTCGCGTTTAAAATACTCTTTTGGTGCTTTACATAAAGGACAGGCTGCTGGAGCTTTTTTACCACGATGTATATGTCCGCATACTTCACAAACCCATAATTCTTCTACTTCGCTATTAAAAAATTCTTCTTCTTCAAGCATTTTTTTAAGCGCTAGATATTCTCTTTCGTGTTCGATTTCTACTTTGCCAATAGCTGTAAATAATCTCGCTATAGCCTTTTTGCCTTCATCTTCAGCAATTTTTGCAAAATTTGGATACATAGTTGTGTGCTCATAGTTTTCACCTTCTGCAGCACTTACTAGATTTTTTGTAGTTACCTCTAAAGGTTTGCCATCAACGATTTCATGATAAGCTTTAAATTCTGCTCTTGCATGCCATTTTTCATTTTCAGCTGCTTCTCTAAAATGTCTAGCAACCGCGTGCCAACCTTCTTCTTCAGCTACATCAGCAAACAAATCGTATTTGTTTCTTGCCATAGATTCGCCTGCAAAAGCTTTCATCAAATTTACTGCAGTTAAATCTGTAGTGATACATTTCATTTCTTCACCACAACAACTAAGTTTACCACCGCCTACATTTTGAACTTCTACTTCATTGCCACATTTTTGGCATTTATAGGTTTCATATTGTCTCATTTTGACTCCTTTTTGATTATCAAAAAGCATTGTATTATAAAAAAATATTTTTGTCAATTAATAATTTTTATCATTTATGAAAATGTATATCAAAATAAATTTCACAAAAATTAAGCTTTGCTAAATATAATTTTAAAAAATTATTATCAGGAGTTACAATGAGAAGCGATGCGATAAAAAAAGGACATTTAAAAGCACCTAATCGTTCTTTACTTCGTGCTTGTGGTTTGAAAGATGAAGATTTTGACAAACCTTTTATAGGTGTAGCAAATAGCTATATAGACATAATCCCAGGGCATTATTTTTTAAATGATTATGCTAAAATCATTAAAGATGAGATACGCAAAAATGGTTGTGTGCCTTTTGAGTTTAATACCATAGGTGTAGATGATGGTATAGCTATGGGGCATGAAGGTATGCTTTATTCTTTACCAAGTCGTGAAATTATCGCAAATTCCATTGAAACAGTGATGAATGCTCATCAACTTGATGCTTTAATCTGTATCCCAAACTGCGATAAAATCACTCCTGGTATGTTAATGGGAGCTTTAAGGGTTAATGTTCCAACCATTTTTGTAAGTGGTGGGCCTATGGCTTCAGGAGTAACCAAAAAAGGAGAAAAGATCAGTCTTAGCTCTGTTTTTGAAGCTGTAGGGGCTTATGAAGCCAAAAAAATTAGCGAAGAAGAATTTAAAGACATAGAATGTTCAGCCTGTCCAAGTGGTGGATCTTGCTCGGGAATGTTTACGGCAAATTCCATGAATACCTTATGCGAAGCTATGGGTATAGCACTAGAAGGTAATGGAACCATTTTAGCTTTAAGCAAAGAAAGAGAAGAGCTTTTAAGAAAAGCAGCGCGTCGTATTTGTGAAATCGCCTTAGATGAGCGTTTTAAAATTCGCAATATCATCACTCAAAAAGCCGTGCGTAATGCTATGGTAGTAGATATGGCAATGGGTGGAAGTAGCAATACTGTTTTACACATGCTTGCCATTTCACGTGAAGCAGGGGTAGCACTAGATATTAAAGATTTAAATTTCATCTCAAGCAAAGTTGCACACATAGCAAAAATAGCCCCATCGCTAAATAGTGTTTATATGGATGATATCCACAAAGCAGGAGGTGTGAGTGCAGTTATGGCTGAAATTTCAAGCAGACAAGGACATATTTTAGAACTTGATGCACTGACTATCACAGGAGAAAGTCTCAAAGAACGCTTAAAAAATGCCAAAATCAAAGATGAAAATATCATTCGTAGAGTAGATAATGCTTACTCAAAAGTAGGTGGACTTGCTATTTTGTTTGGAAATTTAGCTGAGCAAGGTTGTGTTATAAAAACCGCAGGAATAGTTGGAAAAAGAAAATTTAAAGGCAAAGCTGTTTGTTTTAACTCTCAAGATGAAGCTATAAAAGGCATTATCAAAGGCAAGGTGCAAAAAGGAAATGTTTGTGTGATACGCTATGAAGGTCCAAAAGGTGGCCCTGGTATGCAAGAAATGTTAAGTCCTACTTCACTTTTAATGGGTATGGGTTTGGGCGCTGATGTAGCTTTAATCACCGATGGTCGTTTTAGCGGGGCTACAAGGGGTTTAAGCGTGGGTCATATTTCCCCTGAAGCAGCTGAAGGTGGTCTTATAGGACTTTTAAAAGATGGAGATGAAATAGAAATTGATGTAGATGCTTATACCATCCATGCAAATTTAAGCGAAGAAGAAATCGCTAAACGCAAAAAAGAATTTGTATTACCTCAAAAAGAAGTGCCTTCAAGATGGCTTAGAATGTATCAAAAACTTGTTAGCAATGCTAGTAAAGGTGCGGTTTTGGATATGGAATGAAAGGAAACCTTTCATTCTTCTATTTCTTTAGTTATACGATTTCTTATATCTCTACGAACTATTTCCATGCCCCACAGCCAAACAATATGTCCAAAAATTTCAGACAGGTGTTCATCAAAAGGAATTTCAGAAAGTGGTGGAACTTCTGCAATTAAAGGCATTACAATAACATGGGCAAAAAGATAAACAAAAAATCCAAAAACTGCACCTTGCCACATAGTAATACGGTGCCATTTTTCCGCTATCATACAATAAGCCACTCCAAAAACAATAGAAAAACCAACATGCACTATAAAAATTGACAAAGGCATTTGCATACCTGAAAACATATAAGTCCAATCAGTAGGTAAGCCTAGTTGTTCTAGAAAAATTTTAGGTGGAGTAACACGTTCTAAAGCATCTGCTGGCCAAAAAACATTGGGATTTCTTGGAGGAAAAGGTACTTCCCAACCCCATTTAACAATAGCTCCGAAAATACCCGCTAATATACCTATAAAAAAGGCTAAAGTATAGCGCTTTTGAAAGTATTTTTTCATAATAACTCCTTTATATTTTATACAAAATAAAATTTGAATTTATAATATTTTTGTTTAAAATATATTGAAAATAGGAGCATAAAAATCTTATTTAAATTTTAAAATACTCTCTTAAACTTTCACAAATTTCAAAAAAATTTACCCCATCTATAGTAGGATTTTCTTTAAAAAACTCATGCATTCCTAAAAAACCACTTTCAAGTTCTTTAGACTTTACACCATAGCTTATACTAAGTCCTGCTTCTATAAAAGCAGCGATTTTATCACAGTATTTAAGCGCCTTACCATCTATAGCACCAAATTCATTTTCATTAAAAGAGCTTAAACTTCCGCTACAAAGTTCTATTTTAGCATTTTTATAAGTGCGATTTTCAAACTCATTTTTTACAAAATTTGACTCATCATTTCTACCTTCTCTAATGCCTAAAATATAAGAAAACTCAGCCCTTAAACCCTCAGGAACGAAGGGTAAAATTCTTTCATTAATAAGTTTCATTTCATAATCATTTATAATATCATGAAGCCCATCAATGCCATATTTTACAGGGCTTATAATATCACGCGTTAAAGACTCTGGCAAATCATGAAACAAAGCACAATAAAAATTATTCTCAAGTCTTTTATCACAAGATTTGATTTTTAGTGAGTAAAAATATCCTAAAATCGCCACCACAAGCATATGTCCTAAAACCGCAGTTTCTGGTATGCGTGGAGTTTGAGCCCAACGCTTTTGAAAGCGAAGTCTTCCGCTAAGATCAATAATTTTTGCAATTTTTTGATTTAAAGCGATTTTTCTAGCTCCTATAAGCTCATAGTAATCTTCTAATTCTTCTTCAACTTTATTTTTTATCTCATCAATATCATTTAAAAAAGCTGAGGTTTGATAAACTATGTTAAATTCCCATCTTGTAGCAAAATACGAAGCTGCTTTTAAGATAAGCCTTTCTTTAGCGTAAGCATTGCCGTTTAAATACGCTTCAAAACGCTTTAAAAACTCTCCTTCTTCTATATCTTCTATCATAGGTTCGATTTTGCTTAAAACCCAAGCATTAACTTCAGCTTTTTTTTGACGCACGATTTCATGATACACATCAGGGCGTATATCGGTTACTACCACACGACTTAAAAACTCAAAAATTCCCCCTTCTATAATCACTCTCATATCCACATCTTTTTCCATTTTAGCGATAAAATATGCGATGATGAATTTATGAGCTTGTTTGTCAAGCTCAACCAAATTTGCCATTCTTGGATAATCATTCCAACGACTGATAGAAGCGGCTTTAAAAATGTGTTCTATGAGTTTTATGTTTATCATGCTTTTGCCTTTTTTGCAATTTAAATTTAAAAATTTTCGTTAAAATTGCGAAATTATAGCAAATTTAAGGATAAAAATGAGTAAAAAAGCACTTTGTATCATAAGTGGCGGTATGGATAGTACTTTGTGTGCTTATCTAGCCAAAAAAGAAGGTTATGAAATCATCGCTTTGCATTTTGATTATGAACAACGCACTCAAGAGAAAGAAAGAGAATGTTTTAAGCAAATTTGCAAGGCTTTAAAAGTAGAAAAATCTTATATTTTAGATGTGAGTTTTATCAAAGATATAGGGGGTAATGCCTTAACCGATAAAAGTATAGACATTCCTAAAAATGAGCTTTGCATAAGCGATACCCCACCTATCACCTATGTGCCTTTTCGCAATGGAATTTTCTTAAGCATAGCAGGATCTTTGGCTGAAAAGGAAAATTGTGAGAGTATTTTTATAGGGGTGGTAGAAGAAGATGGCAGTGGTTATCCTGACTGTACTGATGAGTTTATACAAAAGGCACAAGAATTTATCAATGAAGGTACGAGTAAGAATTTCAAAGTTTGTATAAAAACTCCGCTTGTTAGACTGAACAAAGCTAAAATTGTAGAACTAGCCTTAAAAGAAAATGTACCTTTAGAACTTACTTGGTCTTGTTATGAGAGTGAAGATGAAGCATGTGGGGAGTGCGATAGTTGTTTGCTTCGTTTAAGAGGTTTTGAAAAAGCAGGGTTTAAAGATAAGATCAAATATAAGTCCTAGTTTTCACTAGGACTTAAAGCTTAGTTTAGAGTATAAAGCTTGTTTGCTCCATCTTGATAAGAAAGAATGTTGATTTTTCCATCTTTAAAGAAAATGCTTCTAGCATTAGTGATAGAGCTTGGGAAAGCGATAGTTTTTACTACTTCTTCCTTAACTGGATCAATTACGGCAATCACATTGTGATTTTTGCTTAGTGCATAAATTTCTCCATCTTTAAAAGTCATAGAAGTTACATAAAGATCGCCTAAAGTTTTACCTTCTTTAAGATTTGCTTTTGGAGTAAATTCTCCTGAAAGAACACGATCTTTTAAAGAAATTTTAGAGATTACAAAAGTTTTAGCGTCTTTGTTGTTTGGAACAGTTGCAAGATAAAGATAATTTCCATCTGTAGTCATGCTTGCTACATGGTTAAATTTTGCTCTTACAGTATCAAGTCTTCCACGACCTAAACCTTCGCCTTGGCCTTTAAATTTATCATTACCTTTTACAAAATCAGCGTATTGTTTAGCGATATCTTCTTCACTTGCATTAGGATTTTTTGCAAATCTTAAGAAAGATTTGTTTGAGCCCATAAGAATGAATTTATCGTTCATATAAGGTATGATGCCAATAATTGGATCGATAGTAGCTGAAAAATAAGGATCAAGCTCAAAACCTTCTTTAACGCTAAAATTATTATCTAAGAAAGCCACATCCCATTTAGAGCTTGCTACAAATTCATTGTTGATATAATCAAGAGTATTGATGGCTTTGTCAAAATTTATAGTTTGTTCATTTGTGATTTTAAGCTCATCATTGATTTTTGCAAATGGAGCATTGTTGATATCATTATCAAATTTTATGCCAAGTTTTTCACTTGCAGGTGCAAAAGCATAATCAGGAGCTTTAACATCGCGCTTTCCTAAGAAAGAAATATTTTGCCATAAACCATTCCAACCTTCTTTACTCCAAATGATGTATTTTGGATTTAAGCTAAATCTTACAGGATCGCCTTGTCCCACATAAGGAGGAATTCCTGTGCTTACAAAAGCTTGGAAAACATTTGAAGCTACTACAATCGCACTGATAACTACAGCTGCGAGAGAAAATTTCGTATATTTTCTAAATTTTTCTCCATTTAATTCTGCTTCAAAAGCATTAAATTTAGGAGCAAAAGCAAAAATCACACCTAAAAGCAATACAACAGCCCAAAATACCACTTCAGCCCAAAAATAAGTATGGATACCAAAAACTGCTAAACCAAAACCTTGATCTAAATCTCTATGAGCGTGATTGCCATAGTGAGCAAAAGATTGATAAAGGCCTACTGCTGTCATGATTAAAAGAGCAGCAAGGTATTTACCTTTCATACCATAACGAACAATGAAAAGCGCCATCACACCGATAAAGATCATTGCTTCTCTTTGTCCCCAGCAAAGTGTGCAGGGACTATCACCCAACATATAACCAAATACAAAATTTGCAATACCTACAGGTAAGAGTATGATCAAAAAGCCTGCTAAACACATTAGTGTGTAGAAATTTTTTGTTTTATTGATTTCGTTCATTTAGCCCTCCCTTACAGATTCATTATTGTTAATAGTGCGCCTGTTTTGTGGCCAACATAGAAAAAAACCATTAAAAGCCAAGCTACCATTACTAAACCAAAAGCCAAATTTTCTTTTTCTGGTTTTTTGATAATCAGTATCAAGGCGATTAAAACTAATAAAAGTTCAAGAAACTCCATAGTATCTCCTTATGAAATAAAAACCGTTAATTTTACTTTAAAAACATAAATTAAAGATAAATTTTTTATTAAAATTTCGTGTTAATTTAAATTAACACGAAAAAAGTTACTGAAAGCTACTTAATTTTTCAGAGAGTTTAGACGCACCATTTAGAACATTTTGAGAGATATTATTGATTTCGGATGATAAATCTTTAACAGAATTTGCAAGTTCATTAACCTTGTCTATGCTTGTTCCTAGGATAAGCATTTTATCTTTTACTTCCATGCTTTTATCTTTCATGGTTTGGGTTGATTCTATAGAGCTTTCTAGTTTATGCATAGAATTTACAAGTTCTTGTTGTAAATCATTGGTTTTTAAAGAGGTTTCTTTCATAGAATCATGGATAAGATCCATCAAGGCTTTGTTGTCATTGATTTGTTGGACTATAGCATTAACAGTAGCATTTATATTTAAAAGAGATTTACTTGTTTTATCGGCAAGTTGACCTACTTCATCAGCAACAACTGCAAAACCCCGTCCATGTTCGCCCGCTCTTGCAGCTTCAATAGCTGCATTCAAGGCAAGTAGATTGGTTTGATCGGCTATATCTCTAATAGAACTCGTAATTTCTATAATATTATCTGCACTTTGAGTTAGATTATCCATATTGGCTACTATATTTTGCTCTTTTTCATTATTTTCATTTATTAAATTTACAAGTTCAGATAGAGTAAGTTCTACCTTATCCATCAGTATGTGCATATCTTGCATATTTTCTATGCTTTCTTGTGCTAAATTTCCCGCAAGATTGATATGATCATCTAAGACATAGGTGATTTCTTTAACGCCTTGAATTTGTTCATGTTGTGAATTAGAACTGTTTTCAAGCATCATAGAGTTGTTTTTGAGCTTTTGTGAATTTTGATGACTTGATTTAGCATTTTCTATGGCTTCTATGATTGAGTTTTGAACGGTGGATATAAATGAATTAATATATTGAGCACTTTGTCCAAGTTCGCTTTTTGGATCTATATTTAAACGAGAGTGTAGATTGGCTTCTTTACTAGCTAAATTAGCGCTTAGTTTTTCTAAAGTATGAATTGGCATGATGACTTTTTTTAGTGTTAATAAAATAAAAAATACAAATAATACAAGAGTGATTCCAAATACTGTTAAAGCGATATAAAATTTAAATAAATTAGATTGTTCTACAGCATTTTGAGTGAAAGCGTTAAGTTGTTTTAACTCTTTCATAAGAGAATTATTCTCATAAATAGAAGAATTATCTTGCATAATAGAAATCTGTTTTACAATCATTTTATAGTGTTTTAGAAAAAGTTGTAAATTTTCACTTTTTGTATCGTTTTTGATTTCTTTCATAAGGCTGTTGAGTTGATTGAGTGTTGTTTTTTGCAAAATACTTTCAGTTGAAAGAACGCTTAACATAGAACTCATTGTTCTATAGTTGTTTTTATTTGTTTCATGGTTTTGTTCTAATTCTTCAAAATAATTTTTAGCTAACTCAAACAAATAAAGTTTTGAATTTACCGCTATGGAATTTGCGGATTTGAAATAATTAAGCTGGATTAGTTTGGCATTAAAAATTTCTTCCGCTTTGCTTATATCAATCCCAAAAGTTTTAAGTTTTTTAAAGTTTTCTTGCATTTTTTTTATTGCTTGAACACTTGGATCATAGTTAATAAAATTAAAACTATTTTGAAAAACGGAATTGATTTTTTCATCTGAAATTTGTAGCTGCTGAACTATGTTTATTAAGTCTTTATTATCTTTAGATGAGGAGTAGTTGTTAAAAATAATACCTAGCAAAACAAGAATAAAAGCTAAAACTAGCGTAGATAAAATAATAAATTTTATCAAAAATGAACTTTTTTTATTTGTCATGATATTCTCCTGTCAAGCTTTCTAGGAATGCAACTATATTATCAACTGTTTTTTGATCTAAAAATTTTCCTAGTTGATAGTAAGCCATAAACTGAACACAAGCATCTAAAGTAGGTATAGAACCATCATGAAAATAAGGCGCGGTTTTGGCTATATTTCTTAAACTAGGAACCTTAAATATCATTTTATCAGCTTCTCTTTTTGTGATTTCATAGCGTCCTAAATCTTCTTGATTTGGGTATTCTTCAAAAATACCGATTTTTTGAAACATATTTCCACCTATATTTTGACCTTGATGACAAGAAATGCAGCCATTAGCTTTAAAATCTTCATAACCTTTTTTAGCTTGAGCTGAAATAGCATTTTGATCTCCGCTAAGATAGCGATCAAAAGGAGAATTTGGAGTGATTAAGGTTTTTTCAAATTCTGCAACTGCAAGAGCTATGTTTTCTACCGTAACTTCTCCATAAAGTTTTTTAAAAGTTTTTACATAATCTTCATTAGAATTAACTTTTTGTAAAAGAAGTTCAGGACTTAGTCCCATTTCTTTTGGATTAAAAAAAGGCACCTTTGCTTGTTCTGCTAAATCTTTGGCTCTGCCATTCCAAAATTGCACAAAATTAAACACAGAATTAAAGGTTGTAGGAGTGTTAAAAGGTTTATCAAGTTGATTATCAACTCCTATTGAAAATTCAAGTCCATCAACGCCGTGTTGATCAAGCCTATGGCAGGTATTACATGAAACTTTTCCATCTTTGGATAAGCTTTTATCCATATAAAGACTTTTTCCAAGCTTAGCTTTTTCTTTATCATAAGGGATGGAATTTGGAATAGGGGTTATCATATCTACTGCAAAGACTATATTTGCATAAGATAAACATAAAATTATTATTATTTTTTTCATAATAAATTTCTACCTTAAGTTTAAATTTCTCAGAATGTCATTATACTTTAATTTTGGTAAATTGTTTAATATATTGATATTTTTTATTTAAAGTTTTTTTATTTTATTGCAAAGTTCTCCTAAATTTTCTATGACACAACGTACTTTATCTCCTGATTTTAAAAAAGTAGGTGGATTTAACCCCATGCCCACTCCACTAGGAGTTCCCATAGATATAATACTTCCAGCTTTTAAAAGCATGCCCGCGCTAAGTTCTTCTAAGACATAAGCAATATCAAAAATAAATAATTGGGTGTTAGAGTTTTGGCGTAGTTCATCATTGACATAGCTTTGAAGTTGGAGTTTAGGAGGATAAGAAATTTCATCTACGCTTGTGATATAAGGTCCCATTATAGTGCTACCTTCAAGACTTTTTGCTCGGTAGAATTGTTTGTGGCGTTTTTGAAGTTCGCGAGCTGAAATTTCATTGATAATAGTATAGCCAAAGATATAATTTTTTGCATCTTTAGCTTTGATTTTATAAGCATCTTTACTTAAAATAAATGCAAGCTCACATTCATAATCAAGCTGAGAAGTTACATCTGCATGTAAAGGTATATCGCCAAAAGGTGGCGTAGCTTGATTGCAGCGTTTTCCAAAATATACAGGATATTCTCTTTCTTCAAATTTTTCACCCTTAAATTTGGCAGATTCTTTGGCATGATCTAAAAAATTAATCCCAAGACATATAATATCTTGACGAGGTTCTATAATAGGAGCTAGATAATCTTCTTTTGGAATTTCATAGGCTATTTTAGAATCCAAGTCTGTAAGCTTGTGTTTAAATTTATCAAAATAGATAATAAATTCATTCATATCGTTAGTTTCAATGCCAAGATCAGCAAAACTTACAATTTTTCCACTAGAATTTAGTACTCCTAGATTGGGTTTTTGATCCTGTATAAAATTAACAAATTTCATTAGAAAATCTCGCTTTTTTATTTAATTATACTTAAAGTTTTAGTAAGAATTATTTTTTTGTTTTAAAATTTGGTAAAAAAGTGATTGATTGTAGCGTAGTGAAACATCATTTTATTTTATGGAATTGTTGAAAATTTCTTTTATGTTTATTTTTGAGTTGATATCAAAATTTTGATTTTTATATTGAAATTTCAAACGATAAGAATGCAAACACAAACGCAAGGCACCTGTAAGTTTTAAGCGTTCTTTAGGATTTAATTTTTCATCTAAAATGCTTTCGATTTGTTCTTTGCTAAGCCCATAAAGCGGATCTCCTAAAATGGTATGGTTTTTATAGTGCAAATGCACTCTTATTTGGTGTTGCCTGCCTGTTAAGGGTTTGCAAAGTAAAAGAGTGGCGTTGATTTTAGGAAAGTATTCTAAAATTTCAAATTCAGTGATAGCCTGTTTTCCTTCTTTGCAAATTTGCATTCTTGTTTTTATATCATCGTAGTTTTTAGTTAAATTTATAGCTTTATCAACTATAAAATTTTCTTCTATTTTTCCATGAGCTAGAGCAAGGTATTCTTTTTGAACTAGTTTTTTTTCAAATAAGCTTTTAAGATCAATTTGTGCTTTTTTGTTTTTGGCTATAAGTATAAGTCCGCTCGTTTCTTTATCGAGCCTGTGTGTTACGCAAGCTTCTTTTCCCCAAAGATGCCAAATTTCATCACTAAGACTGTATTTGCAATGTCTACCATTTGGATGGCTTAAGATCCCACTTTCTTTTTCAAGTATGGCAAAGTCTTCATTTTCAAAGACAATTTCTACTCCTTTGGGGTTGTTTTCATAGACTATAAGCTCTACTAAACCATTTAAAATTTTATTCTTTTCTTCTACTAAAATTCCATTACAAAAAAGTCTTTTTTTGTCTATGAGTTTTTGTGCTTCATTTATGCTAATTTTTAAATTTTCCATAAGGACTTGAAACGCCTTTTTTCCATTGTTTGAGAGTTTTATTTTTATGTAGGCCATTTAATAACTTTCTTAGGATAATTTGATATAATTTCCGTTTTTTAAAATATAAAATTATAGCTAAAAAGGTTTCAAAGATGGTTGAAAGATATAGCAGAGAAATCATGGCTAAAAAATGGGACATGCAAGCAAAATATGATGCGTGGTTAAAAGTAGAATTAGCCGCTGTAAAAGCTTGGAATAAACTCGGTCTCATTGATGACACAGACTGCGAAAAAATTCTTAAAAATGCAAAATTTGATATTGCAAGAATAGATGAAATAGAAAAAACCACAAGACACGATGTTATCGCTTTTCTTACAAGTGTAAGTGAAAGTTTGGGAGAAGAGAGTCGTTTTGTGCATTATGCAATGACAAGTTCTGATTGTATAGATACAGCTGTTGCTTTACAGATAAAAGAGAGTTTGGAGCTTATTTTAGATGATGTTTCTTTGCTTTTAGAAGTGATCAAAAAGCGTGCTTTGGAGCATAAAAACACCTTAATGGTAGGAAGAAGTCATGGAATTCATGGAGAGCCTATCACTTTTGGTTTGGTGTTAGCTATTTGGTATGATGAAATTTTGCATGCAAAAGAGCTTTTAGAACATGCAAAAGAAGTGATAAGCTATGGAAAAATCAGCGGTGCAATGGGAAATTTTGCTCATGCACCTCTGGAATTTGAAGAAGAAGTTTGTAAAAATTTAGGTCTTAAAGCTGCTCCTGTTTCAAATCAGGTGATTCAAAGAGATCGTTACGCTCAAGTTATTTCTGCTATTGCGATTTTAGCTTCAAGTTGTGAGCAAATCGCTGTAGCCATAAGACATTTTCAAAGAACTGAAGTTTATGAGGCTGAAGAGTATTTTAGTGTAGGACAAAAGGGAAGTTCAGCTATGCCACATAAAAGAAATCCCGTTTTAAGTGAAAATATCACAGGGCTTTGTCGTGTGCTTAGATCTTTTGTAACTCCAGCTTTAGAAAATGTTGCACTTTGGCATGAAAGAGATATATCTCATTCTAGTGTCGAAAGATTTATTTTGCCTGATGCTTTTATCACGGCTGATTTTATGCTTATGCGTCTTACAAATATGGTTGATAAGCTTTTGGTTTATCCTGAAAATATGATGAAAAATTTAAATCTTACAGGCGGGCTTGTATTTTCAGGGAGGGTGCTTTTAGAGCTTCCATTTAAAGGCATTAGTCGTGAAGAAGCTTATAAAATAGTTCAAAGAAATGCTATGAAAGTTTGGGCGGATTTGCAAAATGGCAAGGCTGCTATCAATGAAAAAAATGAAAGTTTGTTTTTGTTGGCACTTTTAGAGGATGAGGATTTAAGAAAAAGTTTGAGCGAAGAGGATGTAAGAAAATGTTTCGATTATAACTACTATACAAAAAATGTTGATGCAATTTTTAAAAGAACATTTAAATAAAAAGCAAGGAAGGCAATGAAAGTTATTAAAAGAAATGGTCGCACAGAAGAATTGGATATTTCTAAGATTAAAAAATGCACCTCTGATGCTGTAAAAGATTTAGAAGGTGTGAATTTAAGCGAACTTGAACTCGATGCAAAGATTCAATTTCGCGATGGAATTTCAACTGAAGAAATTCAAAAAACTTTAATTAAAACCGCGGTAGATAAGATAGATATTGATTGTCCAAATTGGACCTTTGTTGCAGCTAGACTTTTTTTATTTGATTTGTATAAGAAAGTTAATGGTATGAATCGCTATAATCATTTGCGTGAATATTTTGAAAAGGGCGAAAAAGAAGGAAGAATTTTACTTGGTCTTAAAGAAAAATACGATTTAGATGATTTAAATGCTTATATTAAGCCTGAACGCGATATGCAATTTACTTATCTTGGTATAAAAACTTTATATGATAGATACTTGATTAAAGATAGTAAAGGTATGCCTATAGAACTTCCTCAACAAATGTTTATGGCCATTGCGATGTTTTTAGCGCAGAATGAATTTAATCCCCAAGAATGGGCAAAGAAATTTTATGATCTTATTTCTAAATTTGAACTCATGCTTGCAACTCCAACTTTATCTAATGCAAGAACAACGCGCCATCAACTTAGCTCTTGTTATATAGGATCAACCCCTGATAATATTGAAGGTATTTTTGATTCTTATCAAGAAATGGCTTTACTTTCTAAATTTGGTGGTGGTATAGGTTGGGATTGGTCTAAAGTGCGTGCTATGGGTGGAAGCATAGATGGGCATAAAAATGCCGCAGGAGGGATTATACCTTTCTTGAAAATTACCAACGATATTGCCGTGGCAGTAGATCAACTAGGTACTAGAAAAGGGGCTATAGCGGTTTATATAGAGCCTTGGCACATGGATATAAGTGATTTTATTGATTTGCGTAAAAATTCAGGTGAAGAAAGACGCCGTGCTCATGAACTTTTCCCTGCTTTATGGATCAATGATCTTTTTATGAAGAGAGTAAGAGCTAATGATAAATGGACTCTTTTTGATCCTGCAGATACAGCGGATTTGTGTGATTTATATGGCGAGGCTTTTGAAAAACGCTATGAAGAATATGAAAAAGATGAAAGCATTACCAAAGAAATCGTAGAAGCTAAAGAGCTTTGGAAGAAAATTTTGCTAAATTATTTTGAAACAGGCTTGCCATTTTTATGTTTTAAGGATAGTGCTAATAGAGCAAATCCAAATGCTCATGTAGGAATTATTAGAAGTTCAAATTTATGTACTGAAATTTTTCAAAATACCGAGCCAAATTATTATCAAATTAAAGTAGTTTTTGAAAATGGAGATGAGCTTCATTTTGATGAAGAGCAAAAGGTTGTGATCGATGGGGGATATGAAAAACCAGCCAAAAAAATATCAACTTTAGATAGCATTGATGGTAATAAAGTTTATATAGTGGAAAAATATAAAAATGATGGAAAAACAGCCGTTTGTAATTTAGCAAGTATAAATCTTAGCAAAGTATATACTAAAGAAGATATAGAGCGTGTTGTGCCAACGGCTATTCGTATGCTTGATAATGTAATTGATTTAAATTTTTATCCTCATAGAAAAGTAAAAGATACAAATTTAAAATCTCGCGCCATAGGACTTGGAGTGATGGGTGAAGCACAAATGCTTGCTGAGGCTAAGATTCATTGGGGAAGCGATGAGCATTTAAATAAAATCGATGAGATTATGGAGCAAATTAGCTTTGAAGCTATTAATGCGAGTTCAAATTTAGCTCTTGAAAAAGGTTCTTATGAAGATTTTGAAGGATCAAATTGGAGCAAGGGGATTTTTCCTATTGATGTAGCAAGTCCTAAGGCTAAAGCTTTAACTTTAAGAGAAGGCTTATTTGATCAAAGTGAATGCGACTGGGTTAAACTTAGAGAAAAAGTTAAAAAAGATGGTATGAGAAATGGTTATTTGATGGCCATTGCGCCTACTTCTTCTATTTCTATCTTGGTGGGTACTACGCAGACTATAGAACCTGTTTACAAAAGAAAGTGGTTTGAACAAAATTTAAGTGGTATGATACCTGTTGTTGTGCCAAATTTAAGCCTTGATACTTGGCAATACTATACTCCAGCCTACGAACTTGATCAAAAAATTCTTGTAAAGGCTGCTGCTGTGCGTGGTAAATGGATCGATCAAGGGCAGAGTTTAAATATCTTTTTATCACTTGATAAAGCAAGTGGGGGATATTTAAATGAAATTTATCAACTCGCTTGGGAGCTTGGAGTAAAATCTACTTATTATTTAAGAAGCGAAAGCCCTGATAGTGAAAAAGTTAATGTTGCAGATCGTAGCATAGAATGTGAAGGTTGCCAATAAATACTAAAACCCAATGAAAAGCATTGGGTTTTAAAAGATTAAGAATTGTAAATTTCTTTATCTAGAGCTTTTAGATTTTTTGCAGTACAAAGTGCCGAAGTCATAGCTCCTGAGACATTGCTTGCTGTTCTTGCCATATCTATAATAGGATCTATGGCTAAAATCAAACTT
This sequence comes from Campylobacter sp. BCW_4341, assembly GCF_001764255.1. Taxonomy (NCBI): domain Bacteria; kingdom Pseudomonadati; phylum Campylobacterota; class Epsilonproteobacteria; order Campylobacterales; family Campylobacteraceae; genus Campylobacter; species Campylobacter sp. BCW_4341. Next base: position 70,800 of record NZ_MKAH01000030.1, read on the forward strand.
AGCATGACAAAATTATTACCAAATCCAATCCCTGCTAGCATAATAGAAGCTGCCATAGTTGCACTTCCAGGTACCCCAGCTATACCCAAGGATCCAATAACAGCTACCAAAACTATCATTAAAGCAAATGTAAAATCAATATGTGTATGTGTAGCAAAAGCTACAAAAACTGCCGCTAAAGCTGGAAAATATCCTGCACAACCATTAAGTCCTGTTGTTGTACCTATAGATGCTACAAAATTAGCTATAGCTGAATTAACTCCAAATTTATTTTGCAAAGTTGAAGTGGTCATAGGCAAAGTGCCCAAAGAAGATCTTGAGCTAAATGCAAATAACCATACAGGAAATGCTTTTTTTGCATATTTTATAGGGTTTAGCCCTTGTGAAGCAAGAAGTAAAAAATGCACCCCAAACATTATAAACATAGCCATATAAATAAGCATTATAAAAAGCCCAGCTGTTTTGATAGCTTCAAAACCATTGCTTAAAAGCACATTAGCCATCATACAAACTACAGCATAAGGCATAAATCTAATAACTGTAGCAGTCATGTTCATCATAATATTATAAAAGATTAGGATAAAATTATGAAAACTTTTAAAGGCTTGTTCATACTCTTCTTTTTTAGAAATTTTTTTAGCACTAATTCCTACAAAAAAAGAAAAAATGACAATAGCTATAATATTTTCTTTATTAATAGCTGTAATGATGTTGCTAGGTATTAGCCCTAGTATAATATTTGAAAAAGTTTGAATTTCGCGAATTTGTTTATCTCCTTCATGTATAGCAAAATTACTTCCTAAATCAAAACTATAACCTAAAAATATACCCAAGGTTGCAGCTATGGCTGTGCTAAAGAGTATCCAAAAAAGACTTATTCCAAGCAAGGAGGATATTTTGATATTTTTATCAATTTCTATAATTACTTTTATAATGCAAATGCTTACAAGGGGAACAACCAACATTTTTATAAAAGCTACAAAAACAGAACTTACAAATGCAAACCAATGTTTTGTTTCACTATACCAAAGAATATTACTTGCTTCTTTAGCATCTGGAAAATTTGCCAAATATTGCAAAGCAAAACCAAACCCCAAACCCATTAAAAGCGCAAATAGCATGCGAAGAGAAAAATTGATTTTTATATCCCGCATTTTTTTTAATGCGTAAAAAACAACACAAAGCATAGCAAGAGTAGTTATAGTATGAGCTTGTGAAATCATTAGAAAATCTTGAAAAAATTGTTTATCCATAAAAAGTCCTTATAAGAAACTATAATCAAGCACAAGGTATATGAAAATATACTTGTATAAAGGCTTGATTTTATATAATGGTAGCATAAAAATATTTTAAATAAGATAAAATTAGTATGATTTATTCTATATCTTTATGTAAGCAATGTTCAAATATAAATTTGTGTTCTTGTGGTAAGGCTTCAAATAAAGCATTTGCTAAATTTCTAATCTCCCAAAGAGCTGATTTTGAACTACGCAAAGATATGAAATTTTGTAAACTTCTTGCATTAATTGTTAGTGTAAGTTCGGTTTTATAGCTTTCTGGTAAGCAGTATTTGGCTATATCTAGACTAATGCTTTTTTGTAAAATAGTGCGTAAATTTTCTAAGGCTTTAATGCTTGCGTTATCAACCTCTTCATTACCACAAAGCACAAGATAACGGCTTGCATTTTCAAAATCTCCTATTTTAAATTCAGCTTCATTGCGAAGTTCTTTTAAGGTATAACGCGTGCTTTTTACACTAGGACTAGTGTGACGGTGTCTTGCAACTTCTTGTAAGCAAGCTCTTGAAATTCCTTGTATATAAAAAGTATAGTTTAGATGTTCTAAGGTTGAAGCGTGTTTGAATTTGTTGCCCACGCGATCGATAAGTTCTTTATCTTTTTCGCCACCGCAATCGCCTTTTTCAAAGCTTTGCCAACAAGTTCTTGTTGCATGAGAACAAACAGATAATGGAGTGTGAAAAAGTAAAGTGATTTGCATGCTTATTCCTTTTTTGATAAAAATATTTTTTGTAATTCTTGCATTTTTTACTTAAAATTCTAATGAAATAAAAAGTTTTATCAAGCTATAATTAGATAAAAAAATAAGGCTTATTATCAATGAAACAAACAAAATATATTTTTGTAACAGGTGGAGTTTTAAGTTCTTTGGGTAAAGGGATAGCTGCTGCTTCTATCGCAACACTTTTAAAAAATTCAGGGCTTAAAGTGAGTATTTTAAAAGCTGATCCTTATATCAATGTTGATCCAGGCACTATGAGTCCTTTTGAGCATGGAGAGGTTTTTGTAACTGATGATGGAGCAGAAACGGATCTTGATTTGGGGCATTATGAGCGTTTTTTGGATGAGAGTTTATCTCAAGATAATAACTTTACTACAGGACGGGTTTATCAAAGTGTGATTGAAAAAGAAAGGCGTGGAGAATATCTTGGCAAAACCATTCAAGTTATCCCTCATATAGTAGGAGAAATCAAAGATCGCATTAAAAAAGCAGGAGAAGGCAAAGATATACTTATCGTTGAAATAGGCGGAACTGTTGGGGATATAGAAGGCTTGCCTTTTTTAGAAGCTATTCGTGCTTTGCGTTTGGAAGTGGGTAAAAATAATGCTATGAATATTCATCTTACTCTAGTACCGTTTATCAAGGCTGCAGGGGAATTAAAAACAAAGCCAACTCAACATAGTGTAGGCGAGTTAAGACGCATAGGCATTAGTCCTGATATGATTATTTGTCGTAGTGAAAAAGCTCTTGATAGAGATTTAAAAGATAAAATTGCTATTTCTTGTGGGGTGGAAAAAAATTGCGTGATAGAAAGTGTTGATGCGGCTAGTATTTATCAAATTCCACTTAATTTTTTAAAGCAAGATATTTTAAGCCCTATTGCTGAAATTTTGGATTTGAAAAATTTAAAACCTAATATGGAAAATTGGGATTCTTTGGTAAAAAGAGTTATAGCTCCAAGTAATGAAGTTAAAATCGCTTTTGTAGGTAAATATGTGGATTTAAAAGAAAGCTATAAAAGCCTTACTGAAGCTATTATACACGCAGGTGCAGCCCTAGATACTAAAGTGGAGTTAAAATGGGTAGATAGTGAAAAACTTGAAAATATGGAAAGTGCTGAAGTATTTAAAGATGTGAGTGGAATTTTAGTTGCAGGGGGATTTGGATATCGTGGTGTAGAAGGTAAGATAAAAGCCATTCAATACGCAAGAGAAAATAAAATTCCTTTTTTAGGAATTTGTTTGGGTATGCAGCTTGCTTTGGTGGAATTTGCTAGAAATGTATTAAAACTTAAAGATGCAAATTCAAGTGAATTTGATGAGAAATGCCAAAATCCTGTGGTTTATTTGATTGATGAATTTATGGATACAAATGGAGAAAAACAAATTCGTACTGCAAAAACTCCTTTAGGCGGAACTATGCGTTTAGGAGCTTATAAATGCGATATTAAGGAAAAATCCCTTTTGGCTAAGGTTTATAATGAAGCAAAAAGTGTAAAAGAACGCCATCGTCATCGCTATGAAGCAAATCCAAAATATAGAGCAGATTTTGAAAAACACGGTTTGATTGTAAGTGGTGAAAGCAAAGGATTGATCGAAGCAGTTGAGCTTAACTGTCATCCTTTTTTCTTGGCTGTGCAATTTCATCCAGAATTTACTTCAAGACTTGAGCATGTTAATCCTGTGATTTGCGGTTTTATCAAGGCAGCTATAAACTATGAAGATAATTAATAAAAATGAAATTAAAAAAATTTTGGCTTCACGCTTTGAAAAAGATTTGCATACCAAACTTTGTGATCTGCCTTTGCCATGCTGTTTAAAGGATGCATATAAAGCAGCTAATCGCATCAAAGAAGCTGTAGAAAAAAATGAGAAAGTCGCTATAGTAGGGGATTATGATGTTGATGGAATCATTTCTTGTGTTATTATGGCGGAATTTTTTGATGATATAGGTTTTGATTATATAGTAAGAATTCCAAATCGTTTTAAAGATGGATATGGATTAAATGCTGAGATTATCAACGAACTTGATGTAAATTTAATAATAACAGTAGATAATGGAATAGCTGCTCTTGAAGCAGCCAAACTCTGCAAAGAAAAAAATATAGATTTGATTATCACTGATCATCATATGCCTCAAGATGTTTTGCCTGATGCTTTTGCCATTATCAATCCAAAGCAAAAAGATTGTGATTTTCCAGAAATTGAAATTTGTGGAGCACAGGTAGCTTGGTATTTGATAGCGGCTTTAAAAGAAGTTTGCAAGCTTAAATACGATATGAGTAAATTTTTAGAACTTTTGGCGATTGCAATTATTGCAGATATGATGGAGCTTAGAGATTTAAATCGTGCTTTAGTAAGGCGTGGTATAGATCATATTAACAAATCCAAAAGAGCTGCTTTTAGGGCTATTAAGCATTATTATCAAAAGGATAAATTTGCTCTTGATAATATAGGGTTTTTAATTGCTCCGCTTATAAATAGTGCTGGAAGAATGGATGATGCAAGTATTTCTTATGAATTTTTACACACTAAAGATTTTAATAAAGCTTTAGAATATCTAGAGCAAATTGTTAGTTTTAATGAAAGTCGTAAAGATGAAGAAAAACAGCTTTTTGAAGATAGTTTAAATCAAATCGATGAAAACGATTCTTGTATTGTGGTATCGGGCTTAAATTGGCATGAAGGGGTTTTAGGGATTGTGGCAAGTCGTTTAGCTAAACATTTTAATAAACCTGCTTTTGTATTTTCTCAAAATGAAGAACACTTAAAAGGCAGTGCAAGAAGTGTTGGCAAGATTGATATTTTAGCTTTAATTTCTAAGACAAATTCTATATTAAGCAATTATGGCGGTCATAAAGGTGCTGCTGGAATCAGTTTAAACTCTGAAAATTTTGAACAATTTAAAAATAAAATCAAAAAAGAATGTTCGCAAATTTCTGAAAGTGAATTTTTGGATACGGATGAAATTTTAGGAATCTTAGAACCTAGCGAAATTGATTTTGAAATGCTTGAAATTTTAGAATCTTTTGAACCTTTTGGACATAAAAATCCACGACCTTTTTTTGTTTTAGAAAATCTTTGTGTAAAAAATAAAAAACTTCTAGGTAAAGATGAAAAACACTTAAAGCTTATTTTAACCAAGGAAAATAAAACCATAGAAGCTTTATTTTTTAATTTTGATAAAGAGCCAGAATTGAATCAAAATATTTCTTTGCTTGGAAGTATTTCTAAGAATGAATTTAGAGGATTAGTAACTCCACAATTTGTTATTAAAGAAATTTTATAAATTTTATAAAATTTTTATTTATTATTTATTAATATTATATAAGTTTCATTAATGAAACGAATTTTAACAAAATAAGGGGAGAATTGTGAAAAAGTTACTATTATGTGTATTAGTATTTTTATCTATAGGAGCATGTATGGCAGAAGCTAAACCAAAGATTGCTATTTTAGCAACAGGTGGAACTATAGCGGGTTCTATTGATAGTGCTGTTGCCACAACAGGTTATACAGCTGGGGTTGTTGGTGTAGATGTTTTAATCAAAGCGATTCCACAAATTCAAGATTTAGCTAATATTAGTGGGGAACAAATAGCAAATATTGATAGTTCAAATATGCGTGATGAAATTTGGCTAAAGCTTGCTAAAGAAATCAATAAGCTTTTTGCTGAAGGGGTGGATGGTGTGGTTATAACTCATGGTACTGATACCATGGAAGAAACTGCTTATTTTCTAAATTTAACCATTAAAAGTGATAAGCCTGTAGTTTTAGTTGGCGCTATGCGTCCATCAACTGCTATAAGTGCAGATGGGCCAAAAAATCTTTACAATGCTGTAGCATTAGCTGCTGATAAAGAGTCTAAGGGCAAGGGTGTTATGGTAGCTATGAATGATAAAATTTTAAGTGCTAGAGGTGTAGTAAAAACCCATAGTTTAAATGTTGATGCTTTCTCTTCTCCTGATTTTGGGGATTTGGGTTATATAGTAGATGGTAAAGTCTTTTTCTATAATAATGTTACTAAAGCTCATGCAAAAAACGCTCCTTTTGATGTAAGCAAACTCACAAGTTTGCCAAAAGTAGATATTCTTTATAGCTATTCAAATGATGGTAGTGGTGTCGCTGCAAAAGCTTTATTTGAACATGGAACTAAGGGCATAGTTGTTGCAGGAAGTGGTGCAGGAAGTATACATGAAGATCAAAAAAATGTTTTAAAAGAGCTTATAAAAAAAGGACTTGATGTTGTTGTAAGTTCAAGGGTTGTAGCAGGTCGTGTTGCTGTGAGTGATTCAGATGAAAAATTAGGTTTTATTAGTGCTGAAGATTTGAATCCTCAAAAAGCAAGAGTTTTGCTTATGTTAGCGCTTACAAAAACAAGTGATCCTAAAAAAATTCAAGAGTATTTTTTAAAATATTAAAATTTTTTAAATATTTCTAAACTTAGGGAATTTATCTTCCCTAAGTCAAGCCTTTTAATCCTAATAATAGTATATTATATCTTGCATTTTTTATTATCATTAAAATATAGCCCCCATTTTTTAACCCACCAAATACTTATATAAATACTTACACAAATATTTA
>NZ_MKAH01000031.1:0-2281 GCF_001764255.1 Campylobacter sp. BCW_4341
GCCTTTGATGAAGAAGGAAATTCACACTCAAAAGGTTTTGATTTTGGGGAGAAATTTAGCGGTGAAGAAAATATAGACAAACTTAAAGTCCCCGCCTATGCAGGTAAAGGTGAAGTTTTAACTCATATAACTTGGAATGATTATCGCATAAAACTTGAATATCTTTTTGCTTGCAATGATCAAAAGGCTAAATTTTACAATGCTACTGAAGGTGGAGCAAGAATTAATTTTGCTGAAGAACTTTCCTTTAAAGAATGTTGTGAAAAACTCCTTACAAAAGAAAAACCTAAATTTGAACTTCCAAAAAGTTTAACTAAAAATAGAAGTGATAAACTCCTAGTTAAATTCAAAGAAAAAATACAAAAAGATCAAGATAATGCTAAAAGATTTTTAAATGATGCTTTAGCTTTAAAACAAATTTTAGAAAATATACTCAGTAAAGATTTTATTTTACCTTTGGAATTTTTAGAAAAAGTTTATCAAAATATAGAAAATTTCAATCACTCTTTAGATGAAGATGAGTTTATACAGGATGAAGTTTTAAGAGGAGCCTTTGCTTATCGTGGAAAAATGATTGCTGATGTATTAAAACTTCATATACAAAATAAAACGCATTTTATCACAGCCTATATCAAAGCTTACCATGAATGGTTGCTTTATTTTATAGAAAAGTTAGAACAAAAATACAAGTCTTTGTCAAAAGTATGAAATTTTATTACTAAAGTATAAAATATTTTTTTGATTGCACGATATAGCATTTAACAAGTTCATGGATGAGCTTGAATTTTTTTAAAAGGATTTAAAATGGGATTTCGTATTAACACCAATGTTGCAGCTTTAAATGCTAAAGCAAACGCTGATTTAAATAGTAAAAGTTTAGATGCTTCTTTAAGCAGACTTAGTTCAGGTCTTAGAATCAACTCCGCAGCAGATGATGCTTCAGGGATGGCGATAGCAGATAGTTTAAGATCACAAGCTAATACTTTAGGTCAAGCTATATCTAATGGTAACGATGCTTTAGGTATCTTACAAACTGCTGATAAGGCTATGGATGAGCAACTTAAAATCTTAGATACAATTAAAACTAAGGCAACACAAGCAGCTCAAGATGGACAAAGTTTAAAAACAAGAACTATGCTTCAAGCAGATATCAACCGCTTGATGGAAGAACTTGATAATATAGCAAATACTACTTCATTTAATGGTAAACAACTTTTAAGTGGAAATTTTATCAATCAAGAATTTCAAATCGGTGCAAGTTCAAATCAAACTATAAAAGCTACTATAGGACCAACTCAATCTTCTAAGATAGGTTTAACACGCTTTGAAACAGGAGGAAGAATTTCATCTAGTGGTGAAGTACAACTTACTCTTAAAAATTACAATGGTATAGATGATTTTAAATTTCAAAAAGTTGTGATTTCAACTTCAGTTGGAACAGGACTTGGTGCCTTAGCTGAAGAGATCAACAAAAGTGCTGATAAAACCGGTGTTAGGGCTACTTTTACAGTAGAAACTAGAGGTATATCAGCAGTTAGAGCAAGCACTACTTCAGATGATTTTACTATCAATGGGGTAAAAATCGGCCAAGTAGAATACAAAGATGGTGATGCTAATGGAGCCTTAGTTGCTGCGATTAACTCGGTTAAAGATACTACAGGGGTTGAAGCTTCAATCGATCCTAATGGACAGCTTTTGCTTACCTCAAGAGAGGGTAGAGGGATTAAAATCGAAGGTGATATAGGTAGAGGTGCTTTTATCAATCCAAATATGAAAGAAAACTATGGTCGTTTGTCTTTGGTTAAAAATGATGGTAAAGATATTTTAGTAAGCGGTACAGGTCTTGAATCTGCAGGTTTTGGAGCAAGTCAATTTATCTCTCAAGCTTCTGTTTCTTTAAGAGAATCAAAAGGACAAATTGATGCTAATATCGCTGATGCTATGGGATTTGGTTCCGCAAATAAAGGAATTATGTTAGGTGGTTATTCTTCTGTTAGCGCTTATATGAGTAGTCAAGGAAGTGGATTTTCAGCAGGTTCAGGTTATTCTGTAGGTAGTGGTAAAAACTATTCTACAGGTTTTGCAAATGCTATAGCTATTTCAGCTGCTTCTCAACTTTCTGCAGTGTATAATGTTTCTGCAGGTTCAGGTTTTTCAAGTCAAAGCGGACTTTCTCAGTTTGCAACCATGAAAACAACTGCTTTTGGAGTAAAAGATGAAACAGCAGGTGTTACCACACTTAAAGGTGCTATGGCAGTGATGGATATAGCAGAAACAGCTA